>WFQC01000175.1 GCA_015487235.1 Alteromonadaceae bacterium | reverse complement strand
GTGTTTAAATGAAAATGCATTGTGGCTTATTTATCATAAAGATTTGAAAAATGATGCCAAAATTAAAGCGATGATCACCTTATTAAAAGCGTCAGCGTTAATGGGCTCTGAGCTTTAGATTAACTCATCATCACAATAGTTGCCCTTCGGGTTCATCTAAAAACGTCCAGCTTCTTGTTGCTTTTTTTTAAGGGAATAGCCCTTCCATACAAAAGAGCGCTGCGATCAGAACGCTTTTAGATTGAACAAAATTCAAACTCGAAAGGTCAATACACCCTAAAGTAAAGTATCAATGGTTATTTGTTCAAAGCTTAAGACTTTTCCGCCAAATTGTTCAGCAAAAGCGAGGGCATCTTCTTTTTTAGCAAAACTTGCCAGCGTTTTACCCATAGCGCCTGTTTTTTCTGAACCTGCCACATACCATGCTTTTTTAGCGTCAATAAAGTAGCTGTCGTCTGGAGAATCCCATGGTGCTTTGCTCATGTCGTGAACAAAAAGTTGTGCAACATTGCGCTTGTTTTCAGGGTCAAGGTAATAACTAAATAGGTCGCGTGTAGAGCAAAATTTTTGTACCTTGTCTGATCCCTTTTTGTAAAGTTCACCTTTAGGGCCAGCAAACTCTTTGATCATCATTCCGCATAAATGACATTCATCTGCCGATTCTATCGCAACGGCTTGTTTCAACATGGTTTGTTGTTTATTGTCGGTACAAGCAAGTAATGAGGTGAATAAAATACTGACGAGCAGTATCGAAAGTACTTTTTTTATGGGGGTACTAACTATGTTGTTCATTAGAGTTTTTTTCCTTTAAAAATAAAAATAGCAATAATCAATGGTGCTATAACCCAAGTAATAAGGCTAATAAGTAGCTGCATTGTTGAAAAACCTGATTTAATGGCAACCGCTAAAGCACCGTTTACTCCACTACTGTCAAGGCCAGATAAATTCACTAAGCGAAAAATATCTGTAGGGTTTAATAGCATGATTTGAGTTAACCCCTGTTGACTTAGCCCGTCTTCAATACCCACTAAAATAGCCAGTAAAGCTAAATCGAATGCAAGCGCAAAGAGAAACCAAGTAATTAAAGCAAAACCGGCCGCTTTTGATTTTTCACTTACCGATAAGCTAATAATGTAGGCAATAGCGGTGAAGCTTAATCCTAATAAAATAGCGCTAAAAATAAATAAGCCAAAGGTTGCTAATACTTCATCATGACTAGGCTGAAAAGCAAGTAAAAGTGCTGAAGAACCAAAACCTAAAAAAGTTGCTAAGGCAATAATACTGCCTTGACCAATAAATTTACCTAACACTAACTGTGTTTTACTTAACGGGTAGGTAAGTAACAGCAATAAGGTGCCACTTTCTTGTTCGCCCACAAAACTGTCATAACTGACGAGTAGGGCAATTAGCGGGATTAAAAATACCGCCAAACTGGCAAGGCTTGCAACGGTTGTTGATAAAGAGGCAATGCCTATTGTACCTGATGCCGCAGAGCCAAAATAAGTTAGCCCCAGAGATAATATAGCAAAAATAAGGGTGATAGACACAAGCCATCGGTTGCGTAAGCCGTCTTTAAATTCTTTGCTGGCGACAGTTAAAATTTGTTTCATTAACTGTGTGCTCCTGTGTTGGGTTGACTAGCATTATCTTGTAAATAATATTGATAAACTTGATCTAAACTTGCGGTTTCAAGGGTGATATCTTTAAGGCTATCAAGAGCTAATAGCTGTTTTAACACTGGTATTTTTTCGCGCTCGGGCACGTATAAGGTTTGCTTATCGTCGCTTAAATACTGTGCTAGTTGCGCATTATTTAAAACAAAGTTACCTATACCGTGTGGTACTATTTTTAAGGGTAAATTGGCCGCTGATCGTAACTCACTTAAACTACCCATGGCGAGCATATTACCTGATGATAAAATCATTGCCCGATCAATATGGCGTTCAACACCGGGTAATACATGTGAGCATAAGATAACGCTCGAGCCTTGAGTTTTTAACTGATCAACCGTTTGGTAAAATTCAGCCGTAGCAATGGGGTCTAAACCTACGGTAGGTTCATCAAGTAAGAGTAATTTGGGTTTACCAATAAAAGCTTGGGCTAACCCTAATCGTTGCCGCATTCCTTTTGAATAGGTTTTAACGGCACGTTTCATTGCGTGAGTTATGCCGACTTGCTCTAATAATTCAATGGCGTGTTTTTTAGAGAAGCCTTTCAGTTTAGCAAAGTAAGTGAGTACTTCTAAACCCGTTAGTTGATCATAAAAACTAACATTTTCAGGTAAATAACCTATTTTTTCTCGCGTGTGCCATGCGGCCTTAGAATCAGGCGCCATACCCATTACTTTGACTTCTCCTTGCGAGGGTGAAATAACGCCAAGAATAAGCTTCATCATGGTGGTTTTTCCTGCACCATTGTGACCAAATAATCCTAATACCTCTCCTTGCTGTAAAGTCAGGTTTATGCCTTTTAGTGCAGTCAGTTGTCGATAAGCTTTACCAACATTGTTTAAAGATAATAATGATGTTGTCATTTAATGAGATCTCTGCTCGGCGGTTAATGGTTTTTGTGTGCTAAGGTATTGTGGTGGCGACATTAATGGAAAGCTGTCTTTTACCCCAGGTGGTTTTAATACGGGAAATTGTCTTTGTACCCAACGCAAAATAATAATAGCTGGGCTGTCCATGATCATTTTCATTTCAGGATATTGCCATGTTAATTTATCTATTCCATCATTAGGTTCAAAGGCAACATCGCCAATGTTATCGTTATTCATGTCCCAACCGAGGTAGTTGCTCCAATAATTACCTTTGCCATTTAAGCTCCATTCTTCTTCTCGATTAACGACATATTTCACCTGAATAGGGTTATTAATAAAGCTGTTACCATAGACCTTAGTTTTTTCTGAACCAGCGGTTAAGTGAATACCTATTTCGGTTGTATCAATTATATTTTCAGTAATGGTGTTATAACCAGAGTTATAAACAAACAAGCCTTTACCTTCACGTCCTAATACTTTGTGTTCGGGTTTGGTCCAAACATTTCTCACAATATTATTTTTAAAACTTGATTGGGTAATGTAGTTGAGCAAAAAACCATAATCTTCGCTATCGGTGGTTAAGTTACCTTCAATGGTTAATCGTCTTGAACTCATCAAAGCATAACCCGCTCGTGTATTATAAGCATGATTGTTAATTACTGAGTTATCATACGAGTACATATAATGAATGCCATAACGTAAATCATGCAGAATATTGCCTTCAATAATATTATTCTGGCTTGCAATAATATATAAACCGTCGCGTACGTGGCTGGTTTCATTTTGAAAAACATAAGCATTTTTTACGCTTGAGAGCTGAATGCCATTGCCTTTATCGGCTGAGCGTAAGGTTAAGCTGCCTTTTATTTTATTCTTCAATATTTTAACTTGGTTGGCTTTTTGTAGCCAAATACCAAAACCATCACCCGATAATTCATTATTTTTAATAACAATGTTGTCATTTTTATTGGAATAAATACCAGCATTTTGTGCGGTTAAATCATCTCCCCAATTAATAATAGTAAGGTTTTCAATGCTAATGTTTGAGCTTTTCAGCAATAAGGCATTGCCTTTACCTTGAGCATTAATGATGGCGTTATTTTGAGGTGCAGTTGTTAAGGTAATGGCTTTGTTAATTACAAAGTTACCTAAATATTCTCCAGAGCTTAAGCTAATCACGTCGCCATTGTTAGCATGATCGAGTATTTGCTGTAAATTTTGCTGTGGGGTAACTAACACCGTTTGCGCCAATAGTTGGCTGGGAGAAAGTGCAATGAGTAAGTAAACTAAAAAAAAGTGTTTAATTAGCGTGAAAGAAGTATTCAATTTTAGATACATATAATTGTTAGTATTAGCATGAAAAAAGCATAACACGTTTTAGATGTTATGCTTTTGATCTGCATTAAATTAATCACATTTAGTGATATTTATCACTGCATTTGTTGTTGCTTATTGCCATTAAGCTTCAACAAGCATACGACCACGCATTTCCATATGTAAAGCGTGACAGAACCAGTTACAGTAGAACCAGTGCACACCGGGCTTATTAGCTACAAAAGTAACTGAAGCTGTTGCTTGAGGACCAATTTCCATTTGCACACCATGATCTGTCATACAAAAACCATGGGTTACGTCTTCTACTTGGTCAAGGTTAGTCACAACAACGGTTACTTCGTCACCTAATTTAACTTTAAATGACTCCATACCATAAGTAGG
>WFQC01000174.1 GCA_015487235.1 Alteromonadaceae bacterium | reverse complement strand
CCGTTTCACCATGCTCATTTACCGATAAAATACCGCGTTGAAAATCTAAACGTCCTGGTGATTTTTTCAAATCTGTAGCCGTTTTAACTTTAATCTTTATACGCTTATAAGGCTGGGCATTTTGCATTTTAATTAAAGCTGGTAGCGCAAGTTGGTGTGCGGTCACTAGAGCCGAAACAGGATTTCCTGGTAAACCAAAAAATACACTATGAGGTAATTGCCCAAAAGCAAAAGGTTTACCAGGTTTCATCGCGATTTTCCAAAAACTGATATTACCGAGTTCATCTAATACTTCTTTAGTGTAATCTGCATCACCGACTGACACGCCCCCTGAAGATATAATGGCATCAGCAAGTACATCAGCCTCTTTAAAGGCTTTTTCAATAGCGTTACGATCATCTTCAATAATACCAAAATCAATCACTTCAATATTTAACTTAGTGAGTAATCCCCGTAAAAAATAGCTATTGCTTTCAAAAATATCACCTTCAGTGAGTGTTTGACCCGGTTTCTTCAATTCATCTCCAGTTGAAATTAAGGCTACTTTTAATTTACGTATAACCCTAACCGTTGCAACACCTAATGATGCTAATAGCCCTAAATCAACCGCAGTTAATCGTTGCCCTTTAGATAAAACAAGGTGATCTTTTTGAATGTCTTCACCAGCCTTGCGTACATTGTCACCCAGCTTTCGTTTTTCTAAAAAGTGAATATTATCACCATCAACTTGACAATTTTCTTGCATTTCAACGGTATCACAACCTGCAGGCATTTTAGCACCTGTCATAATACGAATGCATTGTCCTGGTTGGCAAACACCTGAAAAAGGTGCTCCTGCCATTGAGCGGCCGACTAAAGTTAACCTTGTACTATTGTCTAAACTTGATAAAGCAAAAGCATAACCGTCCATTGCTGAATTGTTATGCGGCGGCACATTAACAGGGCTGACAATATCTTGTGCCAAAACACGATTTAGCGCTTCTTCTATTGCAACCTCTTCACTTTCACTTACTGGGGTGATCAAGGCAAGCATATCTTCCATTGCTTGTTCAAAAGGTAATAATCCGGGAGCAGAACAACAATCAACCATTTTTAAGCCTACTGTTTTGAAATAAAGAAAAACCTATTATCACTTAAAATGTGATAAATGTAATCTTAGTTTATTGATGCAAATCAAGCTTTGTTAGCAGTAAATTACGTATGATGACAACATAAACCAATGAGACAACTTTTTTAGAATTGACTTTATCTAGATTAACTGAAAATATAGAGTTCAATTTTATTCGCCGAGCTTCTTTTGCTAACGCAGTTTTACATTACTGTTATGCAATTTAAGCCGTAGCCATTAAGTTAGGCTACCAGGGCTAGTATGGAAACGTACTTGCCTCCCGACATTTGGAAAGGTGACATGTTAACAGACAATTTTGGTCGTAGATTTTACTATCTACGCCTTTCTATTACTGACGTTTGCAATTTTCGTTGCAATTACTGCCTACCCGACGGTTACCAATGCGATAATACCCGTAATTTTTTACGGGTTGATGAAATAGCTCGCCTCGCAAAAGCCTTTGCAGAACTCGGCACAGAAAAAATTCGTATAACCGGTGGAGAGCCTTCTTTACGCAAAGACTTACCTGAAATTATTAATATTTGTAAGCAAACCTCTGGCATTAAAAAAGTAGCGTTAACCAGCAATGGTTTTAAATTGCCTGAACATTTACCCCATTGGTTAGATGCAGGAATTGACGCTATTAATATCAGTATTGATAGTTTAGATCCTCGTCAATTTCACACTATTACAGGGCATAATAAACTTGAACATGTCTTAAAAGGCATTGACATGGCATTAGCGGATGGCCGAACAACGGTGAAAGTAAATACCGTTTTAATGCGTGAATACAATGCTTATGATATGCAAACTTATCTTGATTGGTTAAAAGACACTCCTGTTACTTTACGTTTCATTGAATTAATGCAAACCGGCGACAATAAAGCTTTTTTTGATGCTCAACATGTACAAGGTGCTCGTATCAAACAGCAATTAATTTTAGATGGTTGGCTACCCGTATTAACCGATAAATCATCGGGGCCTGCGCAAGAATTTTATCATCCTGACTATCAAGGTAAAATTGGCTTAATCATGCCATACAGCAAAGACTTTTGTAATAGTTGCAATCGCCTGCGTGTTAGCTCTTTGGGAAAATTACATTTATGCCTATTTGGTGAAAATGGCTTATCGTTACGAGAGCAGCTTCAGTCAGACGATTTATTACCACTAAAAGAACAAATTGTTGCTTTGTTAGGCGATAAAAAAGCCACCCATTTTTTGCATGAAAAAATAACTGGTGCTACCAAACATTTAGCCATGTTAGGTGGATGAGCATGAATACATATAAGCCGACACATTGCTTAGGCGTGGTGCTTGCAGGCGGATTATCTACTCGTATGGGTGAAGACAAAGCACTGTTAAAACGCAATAACATTAACATGCTTGATTATGCTAAACAGCTATTAACCCAAGCAGGTGTAGAGCAAGTTATTACTAGTGGTAATAAACATCAAGTAGCCGATATTGTTGAACAAGCGGGCCCTGTTGGCGGTATTTATAGTGTAATTAAACGTTATAAACCCAGTGCCATGTTAATTATGCCTGTCGATTTACCTTTAATGACAAGTGATGCCTTAGTTACCTTAAAAAAACTGGGCGAATTAAGCCAAAAAGCCTGCTTTTTTGAAGGGCACAGTATTCCGTTATATTTACCTGTTAACGCTTTTGTTGAATTATTTTTACAGCAAGCTTTTCAAAGCCATGCTTACCAACAATCAAGAAAAGGTCCTTCTATTCGCGCTCTTTTACAACAAGTGCCTCATCAAGCAATTAAAGCAGATAATCAAAAAATTTTATTTAATACCAATACCCCTCAAGAGTGGCAACAAGCAAAAAAATCATTTGCAAATACTCAGGTAGAAAAAAACACATTATTAGGAGTCAATCATGGCTAAGAATGCGCATGGCGGCAACGCCTTTATTCCTTTAAATATCGCCGTACTAACGGTTTCTGATACCCGCGATGAATCAAACGACACTTCTGGACAAACATTAGCTGAACGTGTTGTCGATGCTGGCCATAAACTCGCAGACAAAGCCATCGTTAAAGATGATGTTTATCAACTTAGAGCTATTGTGTCAAAGTGGATCGCAGATGAAAATATTCAAGCCATTATTTCAACAGGGGGAACTGGTTTTACCGCGCGCGACAATACCCCTGAAGCATTACAGGTGTTATTTGATAAATCGGTTGAAGGTTTTGGCGAAGTCTTTCGTGCGGTTTCATTGACCGAAATTGGCACCTCTACCATGCAATCTCGCGCTTTTGCAGGCATAGCCAATGGCACAGTTATTTTTTGTGTACCCGGCTCAACAGGTGCATGCCGCACCGCGTGGAACAAAGTCATAAAAGAACAATTAGATGCCAGCCATCGTCCTTGTAACTTTGTACCACACTTAAAATTTGCTGAAAAAAATGAAGTTGAACAATGTGAGAGTCGCGGCTAATGAGCACACAAAATACACTGTCGCACTTAAATAGCCAAGGCGAAGCAAATATGGTTGATGTTACTGAAAAAGCGATGACATCACGCACAGCAACCGCGCAAGGTTTTATAAAAATGTCGCCTGAAACATTAGCATTAATCACTACAGGCCAACATAAAAAAGGCGATGTATTTGCCGTTGCACGCATTGCAGGCATTCAAGCCGCTAAAAAATGTAGCGACTTGATCCCATTATGCCACCCGCTAATGTTAAGCAAAGTGCAAGTTGATTTTGCAGCAGACAGTGAAAACAGCCAAGTTAAGGTAACGAGTTTATGCCGCTTAACGGGACAAACAGGCGTAGAAATGGAAGCCTTAACTGCAGTTTCAGTCGCTTGTTTAACCTTATTTGATATGTGCAAAGCTGTCGATCCTGCTATGGAAATTTATGGCATAAAAGTGTTAACTAAAATGGGTGGTAAATCAGGCCATTGGCAAGCTACATCATAAAATATAAAGTAAACTTAAAAAGCTACCCAGCAAGCTGTTATCCTGATGAAAGTCAGCATGAGATAACCATAAAAGCAAATGTGTATGATGAAATGGTAGGTAGCAATTTAGCCTACCGTAAGTAACTTAACGAACAAACTATTGAGAATATTATGATCAAAGTCGTTTTTTTTGCCGCTCTTCGTGAACAATTAAACTGTGCAGAGCTAACGATTGCCGCCAACGAAGTCAGTACAGTTGCCGATATAAAAAAACAACTCGCCAACAAAAATGAACATTGGCAACAAGTTTTTAGCAACGGAGCATTACTATCAGCCGTTAATCACGATATGGTAAATGCAGAAACTCAAGTAAAAGCAGGTGATGAAATCGCCTTTTTCCCACCGGTTACAGGTGGATAATATGAGCACCGCTAAAGACTATATTAGTATTCAAGCAGAAGATTTTGATCTAAGCAATGAAGTATCATTACTTGAGCAAAATAATATGCATGATGGTGCTGTGGTGACGTTTACAGGTAGGGTACGAAACAAAAATGACGGTTTACAGGTTAGTGCTTTAACCCTAGAACACTACCCTGGCATGACAGAAAAATCGCTAGAAAAAATATTAAATACGGCTCGTCAACGCTGGAAAATTGGTAGAATTCGCGTTATTCACCGTATTGGCAAACTGAATATTGGCGAGCAAATTGTTTTTGTTGGGGTCAGCAGTATGCACCGCCAAGACGCTTTTGCAGCAGCGGAATTTATTATGGATTTTTTAAAAGTACAAGCGCCTTTTTGGAAAAAAGAGCTCACTGAACAGGGTGAAAAATGGCTTGATGCGAAGCAAAGCGATCAACATAAAGCGCAACATTGGGAAAGCTAACCATGTTTTTGCCGCGCATGGTATTATGCTTATTAGTGAGTTTATTAACGCTTAATAAACCCGCCCTTGCTAATAATGCCCCATTGCGTATTGCTGTTGCTGCAAATTTTTTTCCCGTGTTACAGCAAATTATTCCTGAATTTGAACAGCAACAAAAAGTAAAGATACAACTGATATCAGGAGCCACAGGTGCTTTATATCAACAGATAGTACATGGCGCCCCTTTTGATATTTTTCTTGCTGCCGACAGTGTTCGTCCGCAATTACTTGAACAAAAAAAACTGATTGTAACGCAAAGCAGAGTAAACTACGCCATTGGTCAACTTGCATTGTATTCAGCAAGTAAAACGTCAATATTTACACTGGCTGATTTAAAAAATTTAGCCTCAAGCAAACATCGCTTTGCTATTGCCAATCCTAAAATAGCTCCTTACGGTAAAGCGGCCAAAGCAAGCTTACAATACTTAGGACTTTGGCAAACATTACAACCTAAATTAATTACGGGCATGAATGTTGGTCAAACTTTTCAGCAAATAAGAAGTAAAGCTGTTTATGCCGGTATTGTCGCTTACAGTCAATTAAAGCTAAATCATCTTACAGGCACTTTACTTCCTAAACAGAGCTATCCAGCAATAGCACAGCAATTAGTGATTGTAAAATCAACACAACATCCAGAAGTTGCCAATAAATTTGTGCAATTTTTATTAAGCACACCGATACAACAAAAAATAGTACAATACGGATATTTATCACCACATCATAACCAAGTAACAGGAGCATCTCACGATGTTGACTGATCCTGATTACATGGCATTAATCACCACATTAAAAATGGCCAGTGTAACCACTATTATTTTATTACTCATTGGTACTCCCATGGCGTGGTATTTAGCCAAAATGAAAAGCCGTGCTAAGGTATTCTTTGAAGCCATTGTCGCATTGCCTCTAGTGCTACCACCTACCGTATTGGGTTTTTACTTACTTATTGCTTTTTCTCCTGATAGTTTTTTAGGGCAAGCTTGGCAAAGTTTAACCGGAGAAGCTTTAGCCTTTAGTTTTAGCGCCATTGTAATTGGCTCAGTACTTTACTCTTTACCTTTTGTTGTACAGCCACTACAAAAGGCTTTTGAGCAACTAGGCGATCATTATTTAGAGGTCGCAGCAACATTAGGTGCAGGCTCTTTAGATCGCTTTTTAAATGTGGTTTTTCCAATGACCAAAGCGAGCTTTATCACAGCTGCTTGTTTAGGATTTGCCCATACTATTGGCGAATTTGGTGTTGTGTTGATGATTGGTGGTAATATTCCTGATCAAACGAGAGTATTGTCTATTGCCATTTTTGATCATGTAGAAGCGTTTGATTATGCTAGAGCGCATTTATTATCGTTAAGCCTTTTAATAGGCTCTGTACTTTTGCTTGCCGCTATTTATTTACTTAATCATCGCCAGCAGATAAAGGCTTAATATGCAGCTTAATATTCAACTGTCCGCTCATTTTGATCACATTGATCTCGCGCTAAACTACCAAGGAACACTACAAGGCATTGTAGGGATATTTGGCCATTCGGGCTCGGGAAAATCAACGTTATTACGTGCCATAGCTGGCTTGAGCAATAACGTATCTGGCAGTATTTATTACAAGCAACAGTGTTTATTTAATAGTAAAGAAAATATATTTGTCAAAGCAGAGCAGCGTAATATTGCCTTAGTTTTTCAAGATAGCCGCTTGTTTCCTCATTTAAGCGTACTACAAAATCTACAATTTTCTCGTCAACGCAGTCGCACTAAACAATTAAATGTTGATGAAATTATCGCATTAACACAATTAACACCGCTACTTGATAAAAAACCAGCGCAACTCTCTGGTGGCGAACAGCAACGTGTAGCGCTAGCGCGTGCTATTTTAGCAGAGCCTCAACTTTTGTTACTTGATGAACCTTTGAGTGCGCTCGATCAACAAAATAAAGTGGCATTACTGTTGTTATTAACCAAAGTACAAAAATACCTAAAAATTCCTATGCTGTATGTGAGTCATAGCCTCGCAGAGTTACAGCAGGTTGCTGACAATTTACTGGTATTAGCACAAGGAAAAATTATTGATCACGGTAATATTCACCACGTTATTCACCGCTTAAACCAGCAACAACATTCGCCTATTCATCAACAAACAAGTTTATCTTTAGTGATCAGCAAACATGATAAAGACCATGGTTTAACCGCACTAACATTATCGGAAAAACATACACTTTATCTCCCCTTATTATCAGCAGAAAACTACCCAGTTGGTTCAACATTACGTTGTTTTATTTTTGCGGATGATATCAGCATAACAATTGAAGCGCCGCATCAGAGCTCTATTGTTAATCACCTTAGTGGCCGTGTTAGTGCTATTCAGCCCTTAAACCAACACAGTATGTTAGTGACGATTGTATGTAATGAGCAGGAATTTTTTAGCCAAATTTCTGTTTGGTCTTATAAAAAATTAAATTTAGCAGAGAAAAAACAAGTGTTTATTCAATTTAAGGCTTCTGCTATTCGGGCTTTTGCCAACCCAAATAATTTTATTGAGGAGTGATCATGCTTACCCAACAAGAACAGCTTAAATTTTCTCGGCAAATTATGCTTAACAAGGTTGGCGAACAAGGGCAAATAGCCTTAACAAAAGCTAAAGTATTAATTATTGGTTTAGGCGGTTTAGGTAACCCTGTTGCACTCTATTTAGCTGCAATGGGAGTAGGTAAATTAACCTTAGTTGACGGTGACAATATTGAGGTCAGTAACTTACCGCGCCAAATTTTATTTTCAGAAAATGATGTAACCACGAATAAAGCGGATACTGCAGCAGAAAAATTACAACACCAATACCCAGAATGTGATATTGAAGTGATTGACGAAATGTTTGATGCTGATCTTGCTGAGTTTTACTTAACCAATAATGATATTGTGGTTGACTGTACCGATAACATTAACAGTCGTTATTTAATTAATCAGCTTTGTGTACATTATAAAGTGCCACTGGTGATTGGTGCTGCAACAGGGTTTGATGGTCAACATTTATTTGTAAACCCACAAGATAAAAACAGTGCTTGTTATCATTGCTTATACCCTAGTTCTGAAAAAGCGCCCGCAAATAATTGTCAAACCGCGGGCATTGCTAGCCCTATTCTCGCTATTGTTGCTGGTATGCAAGCCTTGAGTGTTTTCAATTATGTAACACTTGGTACAAGCCCAACAAACTTATTAAGCTTATTTGATGGTATAACAATGCGTTGGCAACAATTTAATTTACAAAAAAATAAACACTGTGAAGTGTGTAGCCAATAGCCATTTACCGTAATTATTTTAGTGCTAAAATGTAATAAATTGTACCGTCATAAATTTATTTGATTCATATCAATTAGCTCCCTAAGTGTACTGTTAGAATTGTCACATTAATATCATATAGACAATTTACAATAGTGCTTACTAAATTTTAGTTTCGGGTCTGTTACGCTTTGATGTTATAAAACGCTGTTAAGCTTAACAGAACCAAGCCTTTTGTCTTAATTTTCAAGGATGCACATCATGTCAAATTTACGAGACCGCAGCTCTGCTCAAAAAGTTTATTTACCAACATCTATGCGTGAAAACCAATATTTATTGGTAGATATTCCGTTAACTGATGAGTTAATTTCACTTTTTCAACCCAGTGAACAATCGCATAATTTAAGCGCTTTTTACTATAATCTCAGTGAAGTATTTTTTAGTTGTTGTGATCAATTTGGCATCGAAAATACCGTATTTATTGCCAACGATAAACTGCCAAAAGTACACTTTAATTCTGAAAAATATCAAATAGAAACCGTACAGCAGTTACTATTCTTCTACCATCCCAATAAACATTCGGTCAGAAAATGGTATTTTCATGGTGAGCATAGAGCCAAAAAAATTAAATTACTCTTTTTGGCTTCTGGTGAAGATATTCGCTATAACTCAGCACACTTTCATGCCAAAGTGCGCAAAATGTTAATGAGTTTCGCAGAAAAAACCCAACTACCACTCAACAGTATTCGATTACGAGACCACCAGCATATAACCTATGATTTATTTGCCAAAGCAAAAGGTTGTACTGGCAGTCAAGGGCATAAATTACGTTCAATTCCAAATCGTTATATTAATAAAGATATTACACTACCCGAAAAAATAACTGAGATATCTTATGTTGTAGCAACATTACCTGTTACCGATAAGATGAAAAAATTAGTAAGCTTTAATTTTGCTGATAATGAACCTTTTAAACCCCTGTATGAATTAATTCGTAACAAATTAGAGCAAGCTGCTACACAGCATAAAGTAACCAGTGGTGCTGTTATTGCCAATGGTCTTGCACCAATCGTTCGCCAAGACAGTGCTGAAGAAATAACCACACAAGGTGAAATACAAAAGCTAAGTTATAACAGTGAAAATCCACAACAAGGATTTAGCTTAGAGTGTAAGGTAGATACCTTAGTTAATCGTATATATATTGTGATGGTAGCGAATAAAGAAAAGTTTGCCAGCCATGGCTATGGTAAGTTTTTGCAACGGGTTGAAAGCGCTTTAACCTCGCTAGCACAAGAGCTTGCACTTGATGCTGAAAAAGATGAAGTGTTTGTGCGTATGCATCAACATTTGAGTTTAACCTTAGCGTAAAAGTATATACGTTAGCTGGTCTATACCCATGTTACCTCAAGGTACAAGATTCAGCTGGAATTAGAAACGCTTTTAGGCAAGGCATTGATTGAAGAGAATGGTTGTTCCCTTGTCGAAATCAATAACGTAGCATAAAGCGTTTATAAACCAGCCTTACAGGGATACCTGAGCAAATAATGCTCTTCGTTGCATCTATTTTTAAGGGAACACCATTAATAAAAAGATGCGCCTTAACCAT
>WFQC01000173.1 GCA_015487235.1 Alteromonadaceae bacterium | reverse complement strand
ACAATGGCTAAATCATCCTCTATTAAGCCTTGAGTCCAACGACTAAACCATTTATTAAGCGATATAGCTTCAGGCTTACAATGCTGCCAATCGTTGTTGATCCATTGTTGAGCGAATGCTTTGCTTGGCCAAATGGGAATACAATCTTCTTCTTCACTGTTAAGCATCATGCAGCCGTGCTCATCAGTTAATATCCACAGTTGGTTATGAGCAACCACTTCATTAAGTAAATATTGCAAGCGTTTATTATCATCATACTGTTCAATTTTTATTTGTGCTGTTGTTAACATGGCTTTAGCTACTTAAAAGTTATAGTGCTTATTGCTTGATCTATTTTTTGCATCAGTGTTTTTGCTTGTGGGTGTTTCTTACTAATAATCAAATAGACGGGTTCGGTAATTAACACATCAAAAAGTAGTGTCGAGGCTAATGGTTGCTTGCTGTGTTTATAAGTTAAAAAATAAGGTAATTTGTTGACATTCACTAAATGCACACCTTGGGCAAAGCTATCTACATTATAGCGATTTTTTTGTTGTAATACCGACGCTATTTTATTAAATAAAAAGCTAGTTTCTTTTAGGGCAGCAAAATTGTGCTGATTGAGTTGGGCTACGTTGCTGATCTGTTGTGTTGTTTTTTGCCGAATAACTCCTAAAACTATGCTATATATGGGTAGCTTACTAACTAAAAAGTCTTTATAAATACTTGTATTAGGTGAAATAACCGCTGAAAAATCAACTTTACCCTGACGGAGTAAATGTAAGCCTTTATTGACAGAGTAATAGTGGTAATTACCTTTAAGTTCAGCCTCAGTTAAAATGGCATTAATATGTGTGATACCGATACCAGCTGCTTTTCCATTTTTATCGACAAATTCATAAGGAGGTAAGTTGGAGTAGAAATAACTTACCTCAATATTTTTTGCTTGCACAGAAAAAAATAAGTAGCTCATAACAAGCAAAAATAATATTTTCATGATAATTCTCTGATACTACAGCTACCATTAATCATAAATTAAAATTAGCGAATATTTTATTAAGTATTTATGGTCGTTATTATGTACTTGTTGATGTTGCCAGCTTTATTCCAAGCCCTAAAAAAATAGTACCTACTACACGATCGAGCCACATGCTGATTTTCTGACTGCCTCTAATTTTTTCTGTTAATTTAGATACAATTAATACGTATATGACTTCAACTACTATGGCAATAATAACAATAATCAAGCCTAAATAGAGTAATTGTAATGGAATTGAACCATGATCATTTCTGATAAATTGAGGTAGAAATGCCATAAAAAAGATAGCGACCTTAGGGTTTAATACATCAATAAGCACCCCTTGTTTAAAAGCTGAAAATGGGGTTTCGTCTGAAGTATCTGCAACGAGTATATCTAAGTTGGTGCCGCTTGAACGAAATGACTGATATGCAAGATAGAGTAGATAACATGCACCTATTACTTTGACAATAGTAAATGCTATAGCTGAAGAGGCGATGATTGCGGATAATCCAAAAGCTGCGAGAAACACATGAAAAAGAGCACCAGTACAAACACCTAAAGATGCAGCTATGCCCACTGTTTTTCCATTTGCTATGGTTTTAGTGAGTATGTACAAAAGATCTGGTCCTGGAGCAATATTTAACGCAAAAGCTGTTGATAAAAATATTATCCAATAATTCAAGTCTGACATAATTACTCCGAAAATCTTAAAGTACAAAAGGTTAGAGGCTGTTAGTCTTTATTAGTTGAATATTTGTAGGAACATTCAAAATATATTCAAAGAACAACTGCGCTAGCTTAATCCTAATTTATTTCACAAAGATTTCCATTTCTTCACCAATTTTTTTCCGCATTTCCATTAACTTAACTGCTGTTTGATGTTGCTCTTTATCTTTTGCTGTTTGTGGCACCCAAGTGGGAATGGTTGTTTTTTGGCCGGTTTCGTCAACTGCTACCATGATCACAATACAGTGGGTGGCTAAATGCCTATTAAGCGATTTTGGGTCGCAAGCATTGACCTCTAAAGCAATATGCATTGATGAGCTGCCGGTGTAAATTACTTTTGCTTCTACTTCGACTAAGCTACCGACATAAATAGGGGCTACAAAACGTATGCCCCCTGCATAGGCGGTAACACAGTAGCGGCCACTCCAGCCCGCAGCACAAGCATAAGCGGCTAAATCGATCCATTTCATCACCGCACCACCATGTACTTTGCCGCCAAAATTAACATCTTGTGGTTCGGCTAAAAATCTTAGTGTGATATCGCGTTGCGGTTTATTCATGTGTTTTGCCTTGATTCTTTTTATTAATGGTAAATACTGATAATACTAGAGACTAGCATAGCGCACCTTGCTTATATCATGCTACTACATATTTTAACCAGCAAGGTTGATCAGTTATTTACTCGGGTTGGTATAAAGTATTTTTCTACTTTTTAAATAGGTAGTGGTAGTGCAAGATGTAATTGTTTGTTGCTAAAGTATTGGTCAGACCATTTATCTTTTCCATAATTTTTCAAACATTCGTTTGAAGTTTTTACTCTTATTTATTTTAGTTTTTTAGCGGTTAAATTTTACTTTTTTCTACTTTACTGCTATTTTATTAAGCTATAAATTAATTGGTAATACCAATTTACCTATTTAGTTTGTTATTAAGGTGTTATGGAATATCCCAATATAAAAAAGCCTGTTAAGCAAGCAAAATTGTCAGATGTAATTTTGGCACAGCTCGAAGCTATGATTGTTGAAGGTAGCTTAAAGCCAGGTGAAAAGTTACTACCTGAGCGTGAATTAGCGAAACTATTCGATGTTTCTCGACCTTCTTTGCGTGAAGCAATTCAAAAGCTTGAAGCGAAAAATTTGGTTGTACGTCGCCAAGGTGGTGGTACCTATGTATGCGATAATATTTTATCGGGCTTGTCTGATCCGCTTTTTAACTTACTTGCCAGTGATCATGAAGCACAATTTGATTTGTTAGAGTTTCGTTTAGGTATTGAAGGTATGTCGGCTTACTATGCTGCCATGCGAGGAACTCCCGCTGATTTCGCCGAAATTCAGCGTAAACACCAAGCCATTGGTAATGTGCAAATAGATACAAAAAATCCCAATAATCATCGTCTAGAAGCTGAAGCCGTTTTTGACTTTTATTTGGCAATTTGTGCGGCTTCGCATAATGCCGTAATTCTTCATTTAGCTCGCAGTATGTCGGCATTATTAATTGATAATATTGAACAAAATCTCACTGTATTGGCTAAAAAACCTGATGTATTTGCCAAAATTACTGATTACCGTAATCGTTTATTAGAAGCTATTTTAAGTGGCCAACCTCAGAAAGCTTGGGGAGCAAGCCATCGCCATTTAGCTTTTATTGAAGAAGTTTTATTGAAATTAACCCAAGAACATAGCCGTATGGAGCGATCAATGCGTCGTTTACATCGTTCTGAGTTGTAAAAAATATCGTTATTTAAATATATCCGTCTATCTTTAAATAACATCTAATTTAACTAACTGGAGACTAAGTAAATATTATGTCTGAGCTTCCAAAAAATATAGATATTGATGAACAAGAAACCCAAGAGTGGTTAGAATCGATGGAATCTGTGCTAGCTAACGAGGGGCCTGAGCGAGCACACTTTTTATTAGAAAAATTAATAGAACGTGCACGTCGTGGTGGTACGCATTTACCTTTTGACGCAACAACGGCTTATGTTAATACCATTGCTCCTGGACAAGAACCACATATGCCAGCCGATCAAACCATGGAGTCACGTATTCGAGCGGCTATTCGTTGGAATGCTTTAGTTTTAGTGCTTAGAGCTTCAAAGAAAAACCTTGAACTAGGTGGTCATATTGGCAGCTTTGCCTCATCTGCTATGTTATATGATGTTGGCTTTAATCACTTTTTTAAGGCCGCTACTGATAAAGATGGTGGTGACTTTATTTTTGCGCAAGGGCATATTTCTCCCGGTATTTATTCTCGTGCTTTTTTAGAAGGACGTTTAACCGAAGAGCAAATGAATAGCTTTCGTCAAGAATGCGACGGTAAAGGTTTGCCTTCTTATCCGCATCCACATCTTATGCCTGATTTTTGGCAATTCCCGACGGTTTCTATGGGGCTTGGACCATTACAAGCGATTTATACAGCGCGCTTTTTAAAATATTTAACTAACCGTGGTATTAAAGATTGCTCAGGACAACGCGTTTATTGCTTTTTAGGCGATGGTGAAACAGATGAGCCAGAAGCTTTAGGTGCGATAGGGTTAGCTTCTCGTGAAGGGCTTGATAACTTAACGTTTATTATTAACTGTAATTTACAACGTTTAGACGGACCTGTACGTGGTAATGGCAAAATTATTCAAGAGCTTGAGGGTACATTCCGCGGAGCTGGCTGGGAAGTGGTTAAAGTTATTTGGGGAAGCTATTGGGATCCACTCTTAGCACGTGATACCTCAGGTAAATTATTACAATTGATGAATGAAACGGTTGACGGCGAATACCAAAACTTTAAAGCTAAAGGCGGTAAATATACGCGTGAGCACTTCTTCAATAAATACCCTGAAACCGCAGCAATGGTTGCTAATATGTCTGATGAAGATATTTATCGCTTAAACCGTGGCGGCCATGATCCTGTTAAAGTTTATGCCGCTTATGATCGCGCGATTAACACTAAAGGCCGTCCTACTGTTATTTTAGCGAAAACCGTTAAAGGTTATGGTTTAGGTGCGGCAGGTGAAGGTTTAAATATTGCGCATAACGTGAAGAAGATGGATATTGAGTCGGTTAAATACTTTCGCAATCGTTTTAATATTCCTATTTCTGACGAAGATATTGCTGATTTACCTTATTATAAATTTCCTGAAGACAGCCCAGAATTTCAATACATGAAAGCTCGTCGTGAAGCATTAGGGGGTTATTTGCCAGCGCGTCGTGAACAAGCTTCAGAAAGTTTAGAAATTCCGCCGTTAAAAGCTTTTGATGCTATTTTAAAAGGTTCAGGAGAGCGTCAAGTCTCGTCAACCATGACCTTTGTACGTATTTTAAATAGCCTGTTAAAGGATAAAAAAATAGGTAAACGCATTGTGCCTATTATTCCTGATGAAGCACGTACTTTCGGTATGGAAGGGCTATTTCGCCAAGTAGGTATTTACGCCAATGAAGGGCAAAAATATGTACCACAAGATGCGGATCAAGTTGCTTATTATCGTGAAGATAAAAAAGGGCAAGTATTACAAGAAGGTATTAACGAGTTAGGTGCTATGGCATCTTGGGTGGCTTCGGGTACGTCTTATTCAACTTGTGATACCACTACGATCCCCTTTTATATTTACTATTCAATGTTCGGCTTTCAACGTGTTGGTGATTTGGCGTGGGCCGCAGGTGATAGCCAAGCAAAAGGCTTTTTACTCGGGGCAACAGCAGGACGAACCACACTCAATGGTGAAGGCTTGCAGCATCAAGATGGTCATTCGCATATACAAGCTGGGCTTATTCCTAATTGTGTTACTTATGATCCAACCTATGGTTATGAGATTGCAGTGATTATTCGTGATGGTTTGCGCCGTATGTATGAAGAAAATGAAAATATTTTCTACTACTTAACCTTAATGAATGAAAACTATCAACACCCAGCCTTACCTGAAGATAAAGATATTAGTGATCAAATTATTAAAGGTATTTATCAACTTGAGCGTGTTGAAGCGAAAAAAGCTAAAGCAAATGTGCAATTGATGGGCTCGGGGACTATTTTATTACAAGTGAGAGAAGCCGCACAAATACTGGCTAAAGATTTTGGTGTTTCTGCTGATGTTTATTCAGTGACCTCGTTTAATGAATTAGCTCGTGAGGGTCAAGAAGCTATGCGTTGGAATATGCTTCACCCTGAAAGCAAGCCAAAAACACCTTATATTGCACAAGTTATCAGCCAAGATAAAGGCCCTGCAATTGCTGCAACAGATTATGTTAAAGCTTACTCAGATCAGGTGCGCGCCTATATTGATACTGAATATCGCGTTTTAGGTACAGACGGTTTTGGTCGTAGTGATAGCCGTGCTAATTTGCGTCAACATTTTGAAGTTAACCAAAATTATATTGTGGTTGCGGCGCTGTATGAGTTAGCCAACCGAGGTGATATTAAAATGTCAGTGGTCACTGAGGCAATAAAACGCTTTAACATTAACCCTGATAAAGTTAACTCACTTTACGCGTAACGGAACTAGGAGAATAAAATGTCTGATACTCAAAAAATTCTAGTCCCTGATGTAGGTGGCGATGAAGTTGAAGTAATTGAAATTTGTGTTGCCGTAGGTGACGTTATTGAAGCTGAAGATGCCATTGTAACCGTTGAAACTGATAAAGCTTCAATGGATATTCCAGCACCAATGGCAGGAAAAATTACCGCATTATTGGTGAATGTGGGCGATAAAATTAAAGAAGGTGATGCGATAGCTGAGGTTTTGAAACAAACTCAGGGGAGCGACTCTTCTCAGAATAATAATTCAGTTTCGGATGGTGCAGCTAATCGAGATGATGCTAGTCATAATGATAGCCCTGAACAAAGTAAAACTTTAGCTCAAGAGGGTGTAGTGAATAATAGCCTTGCTGGCGAAGCAAGTATGAGTGAAGTTATTGA
Source organism: Alteromonadaceae bacterium (assembly GCA_015487235.1). Classification (GTDB taxonomy): domain Bacteria; phylum Pseudomonadota; class Gammaproteobacteria; order Enterobacterales; family Alteromonadaceae. The sequence goes on along the minus strand of WFQC01000173.1, from coordinate 32,824 downwards.
TATTGTTGTGCCTGATATTGGTGAAGAGGGCGAAGTTGATATTATTGAAGTGCTTGTCAGTGTTGGTGATGTTATTGCTGAAGAAGATGGCTTAATAACACTGGAAACAGATAAAGCCACCATGGATGTGCCTTCTTCTCATGCCGGTACAGTGAAAGAAGTGTTAGTTAATGTGGGTGATAAAGTTAAGCAAGGTTCACTCATTGTGAAACTTGAAACTGCCGCAGGTGGTGCGCCTATTGATACCACACTGCAGCAAACAAGTACCGATGAGGTTGCCAAAACAGCAATGGTGACGCCTGCGTCTGTGAAAAAATCAGCACCCGTGCCACATCATCCACAAGTGGGCGATGTTGCTAAAGAGCTTATTTTTGCTTCACCTGCGATTCGTCGTTTAGCGCGTGAGTTTGGTGTTGATCTGAGCAAAGTCAAAGGCAGTGGTCGTAAAGGGCGTATTTTAAAAGAAGATGTGCAATCTTATGTTAAATATGAACTTTCACGTCCTAAAGCAACGGCTCATAGCTCAGTTGCTAGTGGTTCAGGTGGTTTACAAGTTATTGAGCGCAAGCAAATAGATTTTTCAAAATTTGGTGAAATTGAAACCGTACCGCTAACACGTATTCAAAAAATATCAGGCCCTAATCTACACCGCAACTGGGTAACTATTCCTCACGTTACTCAATTTGATGAAGCCGATATTACTGAAGTAGAAGCTTTTAGAAAGTCAGAAAATCAAGTGTGTGAAAAGCAAAAGCTTGGTTTTAAAATTACCCCTCTAGTTTTTATTATGAAAGCGGTTGCTAACGCGATGGCAGCTTATCCGGTATTTAACTCAAGTTTGAGTGAAGATGGTGAAAACATCATCATGAAAAAATATTGTCATATTGGTGTTGCGGTTGATACACCAACAGGGTTAGTTGTACCTGTTGTGCGCGATGTTGATAAAAAAGGCATTTATCAACTGTCAAAAGAGTTGCTTGAAATCAGTAAAAAAGCGCGTGAAGGAAAACTCAAAGCAGCAGACATGCAAGGCAGTTGTTTCACTATTTCAAGCTTAGGAGGTATTGGTGGTACAGCCTTTACACCGATTGTTAATGCGCCTGATGTAGCTATTTTAGGGGTTTCTAAGTCTGAAATGAAACCTAAATGGAATGGTAGTGAATTTATACCAAGGCTGATGTTACCTTTATCGCTTTCTTATGATCATCGTGTAATTGATGGTGCGGTTGCAGCACGATTTATTGTGCACTTATCGTCAGTAATGAGTGATATTCGTAAGTTAGTATTATAGGTTTTGATATACCCATGTTACCTCAAGATACAGGCATCCTGAAGTATCATGGGTATATATAACAAATTGTGATTAACATCAAAAGCGATGTTAATCACAAAAAATGCATTTTAAGTTGGCGATTTATATAAACTAAGCGTAAAATCGTTGATTAATAATAACAGCTTAAACAGATGGCTAAATAACCGATTAAGTCATCTAATGATCAAACAATTATGAGGTTAGCATGAGTAACGAAATTAAAACTCAAGTAGTGGTTTTAGGTGCAGGTCCTGGTGGCTATTCAGCAGCATTTCGCGCAGCAGATTTAGGTTTAGATGTTGTTTTAGTTGAAAGCCGTAAAACATTAGGTGGTGTGTGTTTAAATGTTGGTTGTATTCCATCAAAAGCGTTGTTACATGTTGCTAAAGTAATTGATGACGCTAAAGAAATGGCTGCACACGGTGTTACTTTTGGTCAACCTGAAATTGATTTAGATAAAATTCGTAGCTGGAAAGACAGTGTTGTTGCGCAACTTACGGGTGGTTTAGCCGGTATGGCAAAACAGCGTAAAGTTACTACCGTTTCTGGTTATGGTAAATTTACAGGTAGCAATACTATTGCCGTTGAAGGTGAAAACGGAACAACAACTATTACGTTTGATAATGCTATTATTGCCGCAGGTTCTTCAGTGGTTGATTTACCGTTTATCCCTAAAGATGATCCGCGTATTATCGACTCTACAGGTGCATTAGAGTTAAAAGATGTACCTGAAGAAATGTTAGTACTAGGTGGCGGTATTATTGGTTTAGAAATGGGCACCGTTTATAGTGCGTTAGGCTCAAATGTTTCCGTTGTTGAATTTGCTGATCAATTAGTGCCCGCAGCAGATAAAGACATTGTTAAAGTGTATAACAATTATGTGAAAAAACGCTTTAATATTATGTTGTCAACTAAAGTGGTTGCAGTAGAAGCAAAAGACGATGGTTTGTATGTAAGCTTTGAAGGTAAAAAAGCCCCAGCAGAGCCAGTACGCTATGATAAAATTTTAGTGGCAGTGGGTCGCAAACCTAATGGTCATTTAATTGCAGCGGATAAAGCGGGTGTTAATGTTGATGAACGTGGTTTTATTAACGTTGATAACCAATTACGTACTAATGTTAATCATATTTTTGCTATTGGTGATGTTGTAGGCCAACCAATGCTTGCGCATAAAGCCGTTCATGAAGCACATGTGGCTGCTGAAGTTATTGCAGGTAAAAAACACGTATTTGATCCGCGTTGTATTCCATCAATTGCTTATACTGATCCTGAAATGGCATGGGTAGGAATTACTGAACGTGAAGCAAAAGAGCAAGGTTTGAATATTGAAGTGGCTAATTTCCCATGGGCAGCTTCAGGGAGAGCGATTGCCTCAGCGCGTACAGAAGGTAAAACCAAGCTAATTTTTGATAAAGAAAGCGGTCGTGTATTAGGTGGTGCTATTGTTGGCATCAACGCCGGTGAAATGTTAGGTGAAATTTGTTTAGCTGTTGAAATGGGAGCTGATGCTGAAGATGTTGGCTTAACTATTCATGCACATCCAACCTTAAATGAGTCAATTGGTTTAGCGGCAGAAATCTTTGAAGGTTCGATTACCGATTTACCTAATGCAAAAGCAGTTAAAAAGAAAAAATAACTTATAGGGTTTAGGTTTAATCACTAAATAAAGCCAGCATATTTGCTGGCTTTGCTTTTTGTTCTTATTATAAAAGCTGGAGCTATTTAATGTTATGCGTATTATCATTTTGTTTTTATTGAGTTTATTTCTCTTGTCTTGTGCAAAATTAGCACCAAAAAATGGACAACCTCAGTGGGATTTTGATCACAATATTCAATTTAAACAAACTCAGTTAGCCGATAACCGTTATCATATTAGCGTGCGAGCAACGGATAAAACCCAATTTGCCACCCTTGCGACTTTTTTGATGCGTTATTCGCTGCGCTTGTGTCAAAGCTATGGCTTTAAAATTGAAGTATTAGCAGGAGTTGAAAGTTATAATCATCAGTTTGAATCACCTAATCGATTAGTGAATTCATTATCTGCCAATATTGAATGTCCAGCAAAATAAAACTGTTCGACCAGTTCTTGCAACTACTTGATTACAAAGTTATATAGTTGTTATTTATAACAGTTATATATTTTATGATTAACTCTTTAGTTCTGTTTTTACGCTTTTTCACCTATAATTGCAGCAAAATTTTATTCATTTTAGATAGTTAGTGCCATTTATTAATTATCTACCGTCATAGAGGTAAGTATCGTGCTTCAAGAATATCGTAAACACGTGGAAGAACGTGCCGCAGAAGGCATTGTTCCTAAGCCATTAAATGCTGAACAAGTTTCTCAATTAGTCGATTTAATTAAAAATCCACCAGCAGGTGAAGAAGACTTTTTACTTGAATTATTGTCTGAGCGAGTACCTCCAGGGGTTGATGATGCCGCCTACGTAAAAGCGGGCTTTTTAGCGGCTATTGCTAAAGGTGAAGCAACATCGCCTATTTTAGATGCAATGCGCGCAACCGAGTTATTAGGCACTATGTTGGGTGGTTACAATATTGCGCCAATGATTGATTTACTTGATGATGCTGATGAAGCTAAGGCTGAAGTTGCAGCGAAAGGCTTGTCAAAAACATTGTTGATGTTTGATGCATTTTATGATGTGAAAGAAAAAGCTGAAGCAGGTAACAAATTTGCGAAAGCGGTTATGCAATCTTGGGCTGATGCAGAATGGTTTTTAGATAAACCTGCGGTTGCTGACAAAATTACTGTAAAAGTCTTTAAAGTAACGGGTGAAACTAATACCGATGATTTATCACCTGCACCTGATGCATGGTCGCGCCCTGATATTCCTTTACATGCTAAAGCCATGTTAAAAATTCCTCGTGAAGGTATTGAACCTGATGAGCCGGGTGTTGTTGGCCCAATCAAACAAATTGAAGCCTTGAAAGCTGATGGTATTCCGCTTGCTTATGTGGGTGATGTTGTTGGTACAGGTTCATCGCGTAAATCTGCAACCAATTCAGTGCTTTGGTTTATGGGGGATGATATTCCTCATGTACCGAATAAGCGTGCTGGTGGTGTTTGTTTAGGCGGTAAAATAGCCCCGATCTTTTATAACACCATGGAAGATTCAGGTGCATTACCTATTGAATTAGACGTACAAAAAATGAATATGGGTGATGTTATTGATATTTACCCGTATGAAGGTGTCGTAAAGCGTGGTGGTACTGATGAAGTTATTTCAACTTTTGAATTAAGCCCTGTTTTATTAGATGAAGTTCGTGCTGGTGGTCGTATTCCATTGATCATTGGTCGCGGTTTAACTAGCCGTGCTCGTGAAGCGTTAGGGTTAGGTGAAACAGACGTATTTAAAAAACCAGCTGAGCTTGAAAGCAATAGTAAAGGCTTTACCTTAGCACAAAAAATGGTGGGTAAAGCTTGTGGTGTAGCGGGTATTCGCCCAGGTCAATACTGTGAACCTAAAATGACCACGGTTGGCTCGCAAGATACCACAGGCCCTATGACTCGTGATGAATTAAAAGATCTTGCTTGTTTAGGTTTTTCTGCTGATTTAGTGATGCAGTCTTTCTGCCATACCTCGGCTTACCCTAAACCTGTTGATGTTATTACACATCATACCCTACCTGATTTTATTATGAATCGTGGTGGTGTATCACTACGCCCAGGTGACGGTGTTATTCACTCTTGGTTAAATCGTATGTTATTACCAGATACTGTAGGTACTGGTGGTGACTCACATACGCGTTTCCCATTAGGTATTTCGTTTCCTGCAGGCTCGGGTTTGGTTGCTTTTGCTGCGGCAACAGGCACCATGCCATTAGATATGCCAGAATCAGTATTAGTGCGCTTTAAAGGTGAAATGCAACCAGGTATTACGTTACGTGATCTTGTTCATGCTATTCCTTACACAGCAATTCAACAAGGTTTATTAACCGTTGAAAAAGCAGGCAAAATCAATGAGTTTTCAGGCCGTATTTTAGAAATTGAAGGCTTAAAAGGCTTAACAGTTGAACAAGCATTTGAATTATCTGATGCTTCTGCTGAACGTAGTGCTGCGGGTTGTACCATTAAGCTTGATGAAGACGCTGTTGCTGAATACTTACGCTCTAACATTGTCATGTTGAAGTGGATGATCAGTGAAGGTTATGGTGACGTACGCACAATTTCTCGTCGTATTAACGCTATGGAAGAATGGTTAGCGAACCCATCGTTAATGGAAGCCGATGCTGATGCTGAATATGCACACGTGATTGAAATTGACCTTAATGAAATTAAAGAGCCTATTGTTTGTTGTCCAAATGACCCTGATGATGCGAAATTATTATCAGAAGTAGCGGGTCGTGAGGTAGATGAGGTCTTTATTGGCTCATGTATGACTAATATTGGTCATTTCCGTGCGGCAGGTAAATTACTTGAAAACTTTGGTGGGCAATTACAAACACGTATGTGGGTTGCTCCACCAACAAAAATGGATAAAGACCAACTCATTGAAGAAGGCTATTATTCCATTTATGGTCGCTCAGGTGTTCGTGTTGAAACGCCGGGCTGTTCATTATGTATGGGTAACCAAGCGCGTGTTGCTGATAAATCTACTGTTATTTCAACATCTACACGTAACTTCCCTAACCGTTTAGGTAACGGTGCCGATGTATTTTTAGCGTCGGCTGAATTAGCAGCAGTCGGGGCAATTTTGGGTCGTTTACCAACAACCGAAGAATACTTTGAGTATGCGAAACAAATTGATGCAACAGCGGCTGATACCTATCGCTATTTGAATTTTGACAAAATGTCAGAATACACCAAAAAAGCTGCCAAAGCTGACGAAGTGATTATGCAAGTAAGCGCGTAATTATGGCTCGTTGAAGCTTTTATATTGAAAAACGTCGCTAATGCGGCGTTTTTTTATACTTAATAATAACTATTTTTTGCCGAGCTTTTTTAGTGCCTTGTCCATATGAGCACTAAAGGCTTTTTCCATTTTAGTGCGCCCACAGTTAAAGCCTGAAACAGCGGTAATACCAGCCATACTAACAGTGCTTAAATCTTGTTTTAGTATGCACCTACCATCATCTAATTTAATTATGGCAATATCACTGGCATAATTTGTGGTCGCTTTTTCTTTTTTTATGATCTCATTTTCTCTTACTTTTGCGTGTGGCACGGGCTGTGGCAAAGCATTCATGCCTGATAGATTTCGAGGGCGGTTAAACTTTGAAAATTCCTCTTGTAATATTTGGCGATTAAGTTGAGATCTAAAATCTGCCAATTGCTTTCTGGCATCAAATTTTTTTACGGCTTTAACTGTGTTTACTTGAGCGTTAGTTGGTTTTTGTTGCTCGACTTGTGTTGGTTTTTCCATTTTATTGATGGTTACGTTTTTTGGAGATAAAGGGGGCTTTTTAGTCGCACGTGTAGCTGTTAATACTTGTTTGTTGGTTTTATTTTCTTTAATGACTTGTTGCAGCACTCTTGCAGGTTTTTTATAGAGATAGCTTTTAATGGCGGCCTTTTTTTTTGAAGAGATTATCGGTGGAGCTTTATAGGGCAACGAGAGTAACATCAGCAATAATGCGAGATGAATAGCAATAGATAATAGGAAAGAAAAGTAACGTCCATTTAACAAGGCAATATAATAAGTAATGAATAAAATGATACCTAATAGACGCTAATCGCAATAATTAGTTCCTAATAAATTGCTCCCTTGCGGTCATGATTTTTTCAATCGTGCCGTCATTACTTAATTGCTGTAAGCTCTGTGTTAACTGTGTTGCATATTGATGGATATGAGATTTTTTAGAAATAGCAATATAGCTTTCTTCTGCTTGATCATATTGATAATTAGCAAGGGCTAACTCAGTTTGATAAGCTTTAGGTGACAATAATGGCTTGATTGATTCTTCTCTGTCGGCAAAGGTATCTATTCTTCCTTTTAGTAACATACTAACGAGTTGTTTTCTTGTAGTGACATCAAATTTGTGTATTTTTTTATTATTATCAAATGCTTCAAAGTGAGTTGCACCACGTAATATTCCCACGGTTAAAGGCAATAAATCATCAAACTTATCTATTTTTAGTTTACGCTTAGCCAAGGTAAAAAAGCGCAAAGGGTAGTGTTGTATCATTAATGGCGGCGATAAAAAAATAAGTTCTTTTTCGCGTTCAGGCGTTTTGCGCAAACCAAAAATCATATCTGCTTTTCCCGCTTTTACCATTGATAAACAACGGGCAAAAGGGCAACGCACAAAAACAGGTTTTAAATTAACTGCACGGGCAAGCAACTTAGCCACCTCAATATTACTGCCAATTAAACGATGGTTTTTTAAAGCGACAAAAGGAGGCTCAATGAATGAGGCTATCACCAACTCATCACGTGAATTGCTATAACTGTTAAATGAGATAACCCCAAGAATAATGCAAAGTGCGACAAATTTCATAGAGAGCCTAGTCTAGCTGTTAATAGTCTAGCCATTAGTTAAGGTACTACTAAACTAAGTATAGGCAATTTTGCTACTAGGTGCTAGATGTTGTTAACTTTTCGAATTTGAATGCTATGTAACCCTGAAAAATAAGTGGTGTAGCAATAATATCGTCACGGGTTTTAACGAATTTCTGACAATTTTTTGCTACAATTAACATAGTTGATATTACTATCGCATGGCGGTTATTGAGCTATTATGGAATACGAATTCTTTAATGATCCAACAACAGGTAAAGCAAGTGCCAAATTTTCGTTAGAGCACCAAAATATTGGGCCATGGCTAGAAATAGAATTAGCCAAAGATACCAATAAATTAGCGGAAATATTAACGGCAATAAACAATGTTGCACAAGGAAAAAGCCATGAAGAACAGATAACAGGGCATGAGTTTTCAGTTATTATTGAAGAGAACGATGTGACCATTCAGCACAATACTATGCTTAACGGTAGCGCAGAGCTTGCAGAAGAAGTATTACAGAATGATTTACATGATGATCAATTTACGGCCGTAAGTCAGTGTGGATTAGATGACTTTCACCAATTATTACTCTCTTGGGCTAAATTTGTGAGTTAGAAACTGTTGGTTATTTTACCGCATTATCTATTTTTAAGGGAACACCATTAATAAAAAGATGCGCCTTGACCATGAATCGCTCAGGCATCCTGAAACTCGCATCTTGAAGTATCATGGGTATATAATTTTTGTTACAATTGTTCTTTTTGTTAAGCTGGTAATATTACTTACTTTTCTATAGATTATCCTATCAATTCTATTTCTATACTTGCTTCAAACGAAGAGGGAATTTTTCAAAGCATCAATTAAGTAATAAAGACGTTACATAAAGTATGTAAGTAACGTTATTCGTGTGTTTGCTTAAAAATATTGGCTTTGAGCGTATTTAGCCTCTTTCGCTAGAGCAAGCTATGCTAACTAATAAAAGTGGTTTTATTCATGACAAAGTCACAGTCTAATATGAACAACAAACGACGTATGATCCCGTTAAGTTATGTTGTTACGCCTATTGCAATTATTTTTACAGCCATAATTTTAGTGGTAATTGTTGCTATATTCTCACCTAAACCGGCAAAAAAGCTTGTTGTTACTAAGTCGCCTTTGGTTGAAGTAGTTACCCTCAAACCAGAAAAAATTCGCTTTGTTGTTCAAAGCCAAGGTACTGTGCAGCCTAGAACAGAAACGACACTGGTTGCTGAAGTTTCAGGTATGGTTACGCAAGTATCTCCTAAGTTTTTAGTGGGTGGTTTTTTTGAAAAAGGTGAATGGATCTTAACGCTTGATGATGCTATTTATCAAATCAACCTAACCAAAGCACAAGCGCGACTAGCAACAGCTAAAGCGAGTTTATTAGAAGAAGAAGGTCGAGCACAACAGGCAAAGCAAGAATGGTTGTTAACGGGTAACTCTCTTGAAAATGCTCCTGCTTTAGCATTAAGAGTACCGCAACTTGAAAAAGCTAAAGCTGATGTTGTTTCAGCTGAAGCTGATTTACGTGAAGCTAAAATTCGCTTAGAAAAAACGAAAATTGTTGCGCCTTATAATGCGATGTTAAAAGAGAAGCGAACTGATGTTGGCCAATACGTAAATGCAGGAAGTCAGTTAGCAGTTACTTTCGCAGTTGACTATGCAGAAGTTCGATTACCGATTAAAAAGCGTGATTTACATTTCTTAAATACTGGTCGTATTGACCAAGTTGAGCAGCAACTTGATCCTGTTCTGTTGTATTCAATGCTTGATCAAAAAAAGCAAACTTGGCAAAGCCATATCGTGCGTTATGAAGGCTTTGTTGATAGTAAAAGTCGTGTCTATTACGCCGTTGCACGTGTTAAAGATCCTTACAATTTGCTTAATGAAGCGAGTTCACATAATAACAAAGTTGATTTGCAAGTAGGTAGCTTTGTGCGTGCAACTATTCAAGGAAAAGCGATCTCTGCTGTTTATGCTATTCCGCGTAGTGCGATCAGCGGAACGAATACCGTATATGTTTTAGATAAAGAAAATAAGTTAGCCATACTTAATATTAGTGTACTGCGTAGTGATGCCGATTACCTTTATAGCCAAGATAGTCAGTTAGCCGATCAACGTATTATTATCACTAAGCTAGAAACACCAGTAGCAGGAATGAGTTTACGTTTAGCTAATGAGAGCTCAAATTCAACTCAGCAAGGTGATGCCTTATGAGTCAAGCAGCTGAAAAGTTAACGGGGTTAATTGCGTGGTTTGCACGCAATAGTGTGGCCGCCAACCTTTTGATGATTTTTATTATTATTGCGGGTTTTATTTCATATCAGCATATCAATAAAAAAGCTTTTCCAGAATTTAACCCTAATAGTATTCAAGTACGTGTTTTACATTTAGGGGCGGCGCCTGAAGAAGTTGAATCTTCGGTGATCCTCAAAGTAGAAGAAGCGATTGAAAATATTGATGGTATTAAGCGTATAACCTCTACCGCAAATGAAGGCGTAGGTATTGTAAATATTGAATTGCAGTCAGGTTATTCATTATCTGAAAAGCTTGATGAAATAAAAATGCAAGTTGACTCTATTACCACCTTTCCTGCACAAACAGAAAAACCTCTGGTAACCAAACGTGAATTTAAAAGCCAAATGATGTGGCTTTCGGTAAGTGGTTCAATGGATCGTCGTACTCGTCAACAACTTGCTCAAAATATTCGTGATGAGCTGGTGGCACTACCTAGTGTCAATATGGTAGATGTTGTGGGTAATCGTGATTATGAGATCAGTATCGAATTGTCTGAAGCCAAATTACAAGAATACCAACTTACCTTTGATGAAGTGAGTCGTGCGGTACGTAATTCTTCATTAGATATGCCGGGCGGGTCAATAAAAACACGTGGTGGTGACATTTTAATTCGCACACAAGGGCAAGCTTATACTGGCCAAGAATATGGCGACTTAGTGCTAAGAGTAGCTCCTGATGGCACGAGGCTTACGTTAGCAGATATTGCGGTAATTAAAGATGGCTTTGTTGAAAGTGATGACTTTGCGCTATTTGATGGTGAAGACACTTCAACAATTCGAGTTGAGTCAACAGGCGATCAAAATGATTTAGAAATTGCAGAAGAAATTAAAAAGTACGTTGCGGAAAAAAATAAGAACCTGCCTGAAGGTGCGCATTTAACTATTTGGGGTGACTCTTCTTATTATCTTTTAGCGCGCCTAGATATGATGATCACCAATTTACTTATGGGCTCATTATTGGTTTTCTTAGTATTAGCGTTATTTTTACGGATCAAAATAGCCTTTTGGGTGATGTTGGGTATTCCGATCAGCTTTTTTGGGGCTTTTATGATCATGCCTTTATTAGGCGAATGGTCTGTCACAATTAATTTGATCAGCCTGTTTGCTTTTATTATGGTCTTAGGGATAGTGGTTGACGATGCTATTGTAATTGCTGAAAGCGCCTATTCTGAAATCTCCAAATATGGGCATTCAACCGACAATATTATTCGCGGTACCATGAAAGTTGCTATGCCAGCGACGTTTGGTGTTCTGACAACTATTGCCGCTTTTGCGCCTTTATTGATGATAGATGCTTCTTTTGCTGCGTTTTTTCGTGCGATTGCCATAGTAGTGAGTTTGTGTTTATTATTTTCATTGATTGAGTCTAAATGGATTTTACCCGCTCATTTGGCACACATGAAATATAAGCCAATCGATGAAAATAACGCCAATTTTATTGAACGCTTTCAATTTAAATTTAAACAAAAACTCGATAACTTTATTCATCACACCTATAAACCACTATTAGAAAAAGCCTTACAAAAACGCTATAACACCATGGCTATTTTTACGGCAGTGCTAATTTTATCGGTTGGGCTTATTGTTGGCTCTTTAGTGAAAGTTGAAGTTTTTCCGTCGGTGCCCAGCGATTTTATTCGCAGTAATTTGGTAATGGTTGATGGTACTGCACCTCATGAGCGTAATAAAGTCATTGAACGTATCTATCAGGCAGCTTTAGACGTAGCAGAAGAAAATAAAACTCACGGTGAAAGTTTTATTAAACATGTGATGATTTTTACTAATGGCAATACGCAAGCTTCTTTTGTACTTGAGTTGGTTAAAGCAGAAAAAAGAGAGCTAAGTGCTTACGATATTGAAAAATTATGGCGAAATCGTATTGGTGAAGTGCCCGGCACGCGAGAATTACGTTTCTATGCTGGTACTAATGCTGGTGGTGGTGCTGCTATAGAGTTTCAATTAACAGGGCGTGATAACGACCAAGTTGAAGCTGCTGCTTTGGCAATTCAAGATGCTTTATCACAATACGATGGTGTTTATGATATTCGTAATTCTTTTAGTCGCGGCAGCCAAGAAATTAAATTAAGTATTAAACCAGAAGCAGAAGTATTAGGTTTAACGTTATCAGACCTTGCCAAGCAAGTTCGTCAAGCATTTTATGGTGAAGAAGCACAGCGTATTCAACGAGGGCGAGACGAGCTAAAAGTTATGGTGCGTTACCCTAAAGAACACCGTATTTCAGTGGCTGATTTAGAAGATATGTGGATCAGAACGCCTAGTGGCGAGCAAGTGCCATTTTATCAAGTCGCTGATATTGCTTTAGGACAAGGCTTTTCAACCATTACACGCGTTAATCAAAAACGCTCTATTACTATTTCTGCTGATATTGATCCTGATAAAGTGCAGTCACGTAAGGTAATTGCTCAAATGAGTGAAGAAACCATACCAAAAATATTGGCTGACTATCCAGCAGTTAAATATGGTTTAGAAGGTGCTGGTAAAGAGCAGAAAGACTTTTTACGTCAATTAGGTATTGCCGCTATTGGAGCGCTCTTTTTGATTTATGGGCTTATTGCTATTCCAACCAAATCTTATACGCAACCGATTGTTATTATGTCAGTGATCCCCTTTGGTATTATTGGCGCTATTATTGGGCATTGGTTAATGGGTAAAACCATCAATATGATGTCGATGTATGGCTTTATTGCGCTAACGGGTGTGGTGGTAAATGACAGTTTGATCATGGTTGATTTTATCAACAAAGCCAAAGCGGAAGGAATAAAACTAATAGACGCGGTTATTCAGTCTGGTACCCAGCGTTTTCGCGCAATTTTGTTAACATCACTCACCACTTTCTTTGGTATTTTACCGATGCTATTTGAAAGCAGCCTACAGGCACAATTTATTATACCTATGGCGATATCGCTTGGTTTTGGTATTGTTTTTGCCACAGTGATCACACTCTTTTTGATCCCTGCTTTATATATTGTAAAAGAAGATTTTCGTTTATTGCTTAATGAGGTGAAAGCTTATCTTCATGGTAAGTTTGTCAGCAATTAAAAAGCGAGTATGCGCCAAACAGTATGAGCAGCTTAAATTAGCTGCTCATTTATATCTTCGATAATATCTTGATATTGATACTCATCGATATCGAGCACAGTAAAAACGGTATCGCATACATAAGGCCAGTCAGCACAATCACGAAAATGTTTATGTTGATAGGTAATGTTTTCTGCCATTTTTATAATGGCATAGGCAAGTTGTAATTCACTACCATCAAGTTTATTTAAAAAATCACGATCATGGTGACGAAGAATTAATTGGCATATATCTTTGGGTAAACGCCAAGATGAGGCCACATAGTAGCCTAAGGTTGCATGATTTATGTTATAAAGGCTTTCTTCTATTTCTGGTAGGGTTTTGCTCGGGTTATTAATAGAATAATCTAAGCAGGCTTGATAATTATCATATTTTATCGCCATCACAGGAATACCACAGTCATGAAATAAACCGATGGTAAACAACTTTTCACTTGAAATTCGATGTTTGATTTGTTTACCAATATAAACAGCCGTATTGGCAATATTGGTGCTATTTAGCCAAAATTCATCTAAAGCAATACCACTATTGTTTTGCTCAAAGCCGCGTTTTAGTAAGCAACTTGTGACTAAACTATAAACCCCTTGAATACCGAGATAACGAACAGACTTTTTTATATCTGAAATACTGCGAGCAAGACCATAGAGTGGGGAATTAACTGTTTTGAGTATGGTGGCTGATGTGGCAACGTCTAAAGCAATGGTGTCAGCAATTTCATTCAGATCTGGCTCTTGTTGAGACATTAAATCTTGTAATTTGATTAATAATTCTGGTCTTGCTGGAATGGTAAACCCACGCCCGATATCGGCAAGTACTTTCTCATCAACAGTGATCATCTTAGCCATGGCTTAACTTAATGGTTTCATTAAAAAGTTAGCGTTTATCTTAGACTTTTATCTTAAAAAATGCTACTCAAATTTAGTGTACTGGCCAGCGTAGCTGAAAACGAGCACCACCTAATGGTGCACAGTCTACACAAACGTCACCTTGATGTAACTCTACCAGTTTTTTGACCATGGCAAGCCCTAGACCAATACCACCTGAGTTACGATCTCGGCTTTGATCTAGACGAACAAAAGGATCAAATAACTTCTGACGTGACTCTTGTGGAATGCCGCAACCGTCATCGTCAATAGTAAGTATCACACGTTCGGCATTAATTTGTGCACTGATCTCAATAGTGCTTTTTGCATAGCGACAAGCGTTACGAATAATATTATCTAAGGCACGTGTAATGGCGTCATCATCAAAAGCGCACAGTATTGTCTCAGTGGGTAGATTTACACAGCGAATAGTTAAATGACTATGGGTTAAGCTAAATTTTTCAATAACTTGATAACAAGTGGCAATAATGTTTTGTTGTTTTATTTGTAAATCAGGCTCTTCGCGATCAAAACGCGCATAGGTGAGGAGCTCATCCACTAAACCGTCGAGCTCTTCAATATTATCATCCATGGTGTGTAAATATTTTTCTTGTTGATTTTTGTCTTCTAATTCTCGCACCATTTCCATCGCAAAACGTAGACGGGCAATAGGCGTTCTTAATTCATGAGAGACTGCATGAGAAAGCTCTTTATGAGATTTAATTAAACGTTGTATTCTACTAGCCATAGCATTAAAGCGTGTGGCTAGTTCAACTAAAGGTGCTGATGTTTTGGTTGATGCTCGCGCTGAAAAATCACCTTGACCAAATGCTATTGCCGCTTTGGTTAACTTTTGTAAGCCTTTTGATAATGGCCACGCCCAAATAAAAATAATAAGGGCTAAGCCAAGAAAAAAGATGGTGTTGGTAATTAAATTGGTTGAACCATTTGGCTCTAATAAAATAGGGCCAATTACGAGCATTTTTGAGTCGTTATTAAGCTTTTGAAAAAACCATGCTTTACCTAGTTGATCATCATAGCGAGAAACAATGCCGCCTTGATTTAAATACTTATTTTGTTCAGGGGTAAAGCTAAAATGATTTAATTCGGCAAGTTGAATAGGAAAGCCAAAAGAAGGCGCTATAATTTGCAAATATTGTTCGCGCTCATTGCTAGGTAAGCTTTGTAATTCTTTATTAAGTAAAAAGAAAGTACCTTTGTGTAGTTCTATGTCAGAGGTCAGATCATAGGCTGATTCTTGCTGTTCAAAATAAGTGTCAATGCTAATACCTAAGCCGATAAAAGCAATGATTAATACTAAGTATAGGCGAACAAATAAATTACCTATCATAACTATGTGCCGTCAGTTTGCCACGCTTCTGCCACAAATAAATAGCCTTTTTTCCATACAGTTTTTATGCGTTTAGGTTTACTGGGGTCGTCAGAAAACTTTTTTCTTAACCGTGAAATGAGCATATCAATGGTTCTATCCATACCATCGTAGCCAAAGCCGCGTAGTTTATTGAGTAAATCGTCACGAGAAAGAATATGCCCAGCGTGGCTTGCTAATAAATGCAGTAGATCAAACTCATTGGTGGTTAATTCAATAAGATTATTTTGCCAGTAAACTTCTTGTTTTGATGCATCAATACTTAATTCACCAAAGGTTAATACTTTATTATTTTCTTCAGGTTCTGTTTCTGTATTTTTAGGAGTAACTCGACGTAATAAGGCGTTAATACGCGCTAATAATAATCGAGGTTGGGCTGGTTTTGGGACGTAATCATCAGCACCCACTTCTAAGCCCACTATTTGATCTATTTCATCACTACGGGCCGTTAACATAATAATCGGTAATTTGCTGGTTGCTCTAAGCTCTCGACAAACATCTAAGCCATTTTTACCCGGTAACATGATATCTAAAATAACAATATCGGGCTGCTCATTTAAAATGCGATCAACCGCAAGGTCGCCGCGTTCTTCAACAGAAACTTTAAAACCTTGTAAAATAAAATAATCTTTTACTAATGAAGCAAGTGACTGATCATCTTCTACTAAAAAAACATGAATAGCCGTTGATGAGGTAGGTGCTGACATTAAACGTCCTTATATACAATTATGCGCTAGTAGACTAGGGCGTTTATCTTTCGAGTTTGAATTTTGTTCAACCTAAAAACATACTCCAAAGATAAACACACCCTAAGCGTATAGTGTAACAAATTTTTGCTTTAGCAAAGTGTTTAAAAGTTAACATAAAATGTAAAAATTAATGATAAAAGCTTGGCAGCCTTTGCGCAAATTTATTAATTACTTCGCTAAATAACGGATCTAAATCACCCAGATTATTATTTGTATCATCAGTAGTTATTGCTGATACAACAAGTAATGCTGCTAGCCATGCTAAGCTTTCTTTTTCGTTATTAGTGTTGTTGCTATTGCCCCAAACAGTTTCATTATGGCAATTATTGGTTTTATTACTTTTATTGAGATGGCCTCCCCAAATTTCAGCACCATTGGTACGATCAATGATTCTCATGGTTAAACCGATGCTTCTTCCATAATAGCCACAGTCATCTAAAAAGCCATTTAATTGTTGTTGAGCCCCATGATCAGTATTATTTGTTAAGCGAATAATAAGTAGATAGCGCGTCGTTTTTAACTGAGAAGCGAGTTGTGCAAACTGATTAAAGTTCTCGTTATTAGCAAGTTGTTTTAGCTGATGATAATAATTGGTTCCTATTTGTAAGGCCAATTGTTCAGTATCAATTAAGTTTTCAGCATCAACCCTGTTGGCAAAAGCAGTAAATACCTGCTGTGTCACTTGTTGCTTTTGCTTACTTGATAGCGTTTTAGTGTCATCAAGTATGCCGATAATACTTATTTTATCGACACTAATTTGGGCAATATTAAAGTCAGCTTTCTGTGAGAAATAGGTAAAATCGTCATTAGGGAAAGACGCACAGCCCAGTAATAACAAGGTGTATAAGTATATAAATAGGTAATTAAATTTTTTCATTAGTTAGGGCGTATTGACCTTTCGAGTTTGAATTTTGTTTAATCTAAAAGCGTTTTGATCGCGGTTATCCCCTTAAAAAAAGGAGCGCCTACTGTAATTATTTAAATAAACAGAGAAAAACTTATTGTTTTCCTCTGTTTATCAGTTTTAAAAAGTTAAAAGCGATAATTTATATAAAGCCCTGTGGCTGCCTCTGGCGTTTCCAATAAAGCGTAACTATTGGTTTGTTCATTATAATCTGAATAGCTTACCACTAACCCTAAGTCTATATTTTTCTCAATAGCGTAGTTTAACCCAACCGTTGTGCTGTTAGCATGGCTTTGCGCAAAATCTTTTAAGTCTCTGTAGGTATATTGCGCGCTTAAGGTTAATTGTGGGGCAATATTCATTAACATGCCTACAGAATAATCGTATTCTGAGCGATCGGCTAAGTTATCTAAATTCCAATGAGTATAACCAGCGCCAAAAGTGAAAGCGAAATTTTTATTAATAATTTGCTTACCTAACACACTAAAGCCTAAGCCGAGATTATCACCATTTTTATCATCATAATAACCACTAAGACCTGCTTTTACGGCGAGCTCTAACCCTGAATGTTTATTTTTTAAAAAACTATAGGTAATGCCATCTAAAGCCAATTGTAGGTTGTCTGTTAACCCATAACTCATATTGGCGGCAAGAATAGAGTCATGATCATTATCATGTTGTTTGCCATAAAAATACGCACCGGTTAATTCAATAGTACTTTGATTTAATGTTAAAGGTCTTACAACAGGATTTTGTGGATATTCTCCTGCTTGGTTTGCTGTTGATAATACGAGAAGAACAGCTGCGGGTAATAAGGTTAATTTTTTCATCATTAAGTGCTCCATAAGCATGTTTGTGTTTACGAAGCTATAGTAGAAAAAGAGGCTGTGGTTTTCTTTAAGCTTTATGTCGCAATATGTTGAGACTATTTTAAAAGCGTAAAAAGTTGTCAAAAATTTATGTCATTTAGAACATACGCCAGAAGCCTCGACGACGACGTTGGGCGCGTTGTCTTTGCTTTAAGGTACCAGTAACGGGCACACTGACACTAGCGATAAAGGTGTCACCTTTTGCGTCAAGTAGCGTATAAACTTTGGCGGGTTCTAAAATATGAGCAAAATAATCTAATTTTATACTGCCTCGTTTTTTCTGATACCAGCATTGTAATGGTTGAGTGCTTTTGGGACTGTGTAAACAGTAATCTCCAATAGTCGGAGTTTCCCAAAGAATATGAAATTTCATTTCACAAAATTCTTCAGTGGCTTCAAGTTTACAGCTGTTAGGGCTTGCCACCATACTGGCAATTTTAATGATTTTTTCTTGCTTTTTAGGCGCGACAGCTGTGTCGGCATGGCTTGGCAATAACAAGCCAAACAAGCATAATAATAGCAGTATTGCTTTGCTAATGTAGCCCCGAGTTAAAATGACCACATTACCCCCAAGCCAATTCGGTAGCTATTATTAGTTTCAGTTACAAGCGGGCTATTTTTGATATTACCACTGAACAAAATATAGTCGCCATAACCAATAAAAGAGAGACGAGCATTGTATTGATAAGCAATATATAAATTTAGTTTATGTGTAAAAGAGTTACTAGGTTGATAAAAAGGTCGATTCGGTTTTACTTCATTTTCATCAATACCAAAATAGTAGTCGGTAGTATTTTCGCTTAACCAGGTTACCCCGTAAGAAGGCCAAATAGTCCAACGTTTCATAAAAAGTGGGTAAGCATGATCAAAAGCGACCACATAACCATCATGGGTATTTGAAACATCATAAAGTGCTCTAAAACGAGTTTCGCCATAAGGATGGCTATAATAAACTTCAAGCCCTGCATCTAATGAGGTTTTGCGTTTTTTAATGCCGGTTAATTGGGAACCATGATTTTGTGTGCTTTGATCAAAGCCTTGAAATAAAGACTCAGCAATAATATTTACCACAAAGTGGCGAGTACGCTGCAAACTGTACCCTAAGGTAAAAGGACGACCAATTAACGGGCTAACTTCAACAAAAAAATCACGATAATAATAACCACCAGACAAGATGGCAATAGCCGTTAAATCACCATTTTTATTATCATTAACGCCGCGAATATAGTTTTTATTAAACTCAAGTGAAAAGCCTAAATCTAATTCCCAATAACTATTATCTTCATCTAAATTATTTTTAATCTCTTTAGTGTTGTGAATAGGAGCTTCGGCTGCATAACTGCTAATGTTGGCGAGCAAATTTATAGTAATTAAAAGATATAAGGCGAAGCGAAGCGCAAATGCATTCATAGATAAGGCTATGGTATTGTTGATTAATTATTAGGGGTTAGTTTGTCTGAATCGAGTAAACATATCAATACGTAAATAAGGCAGTATTGTCTTTGTTGGTAATACTGCCTTATAAATTAACGCCTATTTGTTTAAATTAGTTATCTCGAACATTGTTAGCTTTGGACTCTTTCGGTAAATATTTATAGCCATGGATCATCGCCGAAACAATAGACGCTTTTTGTTTGCGTTCTAGCATAATAACTGCAGCAATATGTAAAGGGATCAATAGCAATAAAAGATAAAAGGCTTTTTTATGCGCATCAATAAAAGGGCTTCTAAATTCACGCATTGCTTTATAAGCTTTTTCATCAATATTGTCTTTTGAATAAGGTTTTATTGCGGCCAAGTTGTTTTTATCAAGGGCAACACTTTTTGCAAAGTGCTGGCCAAATGGCGGATAATAAATATCAGTTCCAGCAAGTACTAACCCTGAAACCATTTGAATGGTCATAAAGACAAATAAAACAGCGATCATTAATTTGCCAATAGGCGAGCGCCCCGCAAAGACTTTATCTTTATTTTGCTTTAACTGCGCCACTTCTGCTTTAAATGTTGAGTTAAAAGGTAGTGTTTGTGACCAGCGCTCATAACCTGTACCAATAAAGCCAACAACAAAGCGGATTAGTAAATTTAACGCAAAAATATAACCAGTTAGCACATGTAATGTTTTCAGCAGCACTTTACCGTCTTTTGACAACCCTAAAGCATCATCAAAATAAATTGCAGAACCTATCATAATTAAGATAAAAATAGTCAACACATTGACCCAGTGAAATAGTCGTATTTTTCGACTCCAAACAAAGGTTTTAATGATGGAAGTTGGCATGACTCATCCTTTCTGTTGTTATTGTTAACCTATACCCATGTTACCTCAAGCATCCAGAAACTCGCATCTTGAAGTATCATGGGTGTATGTGTAGATAATAAAAGTTAAGGTCACTAAAAGCGAGCATATTTACAATAATTAATTTTTAAAGAAGCCATTACTTAACGGCGCACTATTTTGTTATTATTTGATATAATATCCTTTGTTTTTTGTGCTTTATTGATAAGTACAGCAGATACCCTCAAGGTATGTTAACCTAAGAAGAGATTAATATGGCGAAACGCGTTGTGTTATACAGCATGAAAAATTGCTCTCATTGTGATACCGCTAGAAAGTACTTAGAAAAACAGAAAATTGCTTTTCGTTTATGTGATGTTAGAAGTCCTAAAGGGCAAAAAGAATTTGCAAAAATAGGCTTTCGAGGTGTGCCTGTACTTAAAGTTGGTGATCAATTTCTTAATGGCTTTTCTGCTAAAGGTTTTTTAAAGTTATATAACGCGCTCTAATAAACTGACGAATAGAGAAGATAAATACGCGTATTTTCGTACTTTCAAGGATGTTTTCAAGGATGTAGTGTGCAAGCAAAAATAATTAAAGTATCGACAGTTTTTCTAACATTATGTTGGTTATTTATGGGTTCTGCCTATGCGCAGATGTCAGATAAAATGCCTGTAACAATTGATGAAATCAATCGTGAACCTTGGCAAAGCTATCTTAAAATACAAGATTTTGAACAACAACGCGATAGCTTAACTAGCGAAGAATATATTCAATTTCTTTTGCTTAAAGCACAAGCTGAAAACTTGTTGTATTTTTATAAAAAACTCAATCAAACTGTTGCGTTAGGACTAGAATTAATTTCTGTTGATACGCCCATAGAAATTTCTGGCGAATTTTACATTTATGCAGGCCTTAAGGCGCAACGAGAAGGGCAATATGAGCGCTCTATTGCTTTGTTAACCCATGCTATTAAACTGGCCAAAGAGCATGATCTTTCTCGCATTTATATTTTAGCTAAAAATGAGCTTGCCTATACGCGCAGTTTATTTGGGTTTTACGAAACTTCTTTAAGTGATATTCAACAAGCCTATGTTGATGCTTACGCTTTACATGATCAATTTTTAATTGCCATTATCAATGAAACCTACGGTGCAATTTATGGCTATTTAAAAGAATATGATAAGTCTATCGATTATTATGAAAAAGCATTACAAACCTATGAAGCATTAAGTTATAAAGCGCATATTGCTGAAGCTATTTATGGCATGGCTGCAACGTATCGCTATTGGAAAAAGTATGATTTAGCCATCGAAAAATTTAATTTATATATTGATAAGCTTACTTATACGCCCAACACTGAAATATCATACTTTGGTCATTATGGTTTAGGCATGACTTATGCCGAGCAAGGTAGTTGTAAAAAGGCCTTAGCAATAATTGAACAAGCCCTTAAGCTGCATGGCCCTAAAGATTATGATGCTGAATTATATAAACGAAAAGCTGTTTGTCTACTGCGATTAGGCAAGCCCAACGAAGCGCTACAAGCAAATAATCAGGCAATGACTATATTTAAAAGTATGCCTGAACTTATGGGCACTCGCTGGCAGTTAGGGGTTGAAAAAATTGCGGCAAGCATTGCTCATGCTTTAGGAGACGACACAAAAGCCTACCAATTAATGCGCCAGTACCATGATAAATATACCGCTTTGATTGAAAAAAATGCCACAGAACGTTTGTTAAAAGTGCGCACCATGCTTGAAGTTGAACGCAACGATACTGAAATTGCCTTACTTAAACAAAGGGCTAAAGTACAAGCGCTGCTCAGTGAAAACCAGCAACAACAAATTAGACAACAATATTATTTGGTAGCCTTTGTCGTTTTTGTCACGATTGTTTTATTGATTTTTTTGTTTGTTCAACAGGGTTATACGCGTAAGGTATTAGCTATTTCTCGACGAGATTCGTTATCTGGTTTATATAACCGTAAATATGTATTTGAATTTTTAGACAAAATTATTGAAACTACCATTAGTGAACAAGGTGACTTGTCGGTTATTTTGCTCGATATAGATGACTTCAAGCTAGTCAATGATCAACATGGACATCCTTTTGGTGATGAAGTGATTCGAGAAATATCTAATATTTGTCAACAAAGTCATCGTAAAGACGATATTGTAGGTCGTATTGGCGGCGAAGAATTTTTCTGTATTTTACCTAACGCTGATATTGCTGAAGCTAAACGCATTGCCCAACGTATATTAGATAATATTGCTAAGCATGTTTTTACTACCGAAACGGGTGAACACTATTCTGTTACAGTAAGCATGGGTATTGCTTGTATTAATATTGACGCTCAAACCAGTATTGATCTTTATACGCAAGCAGATAAAGCCCTGTATTATGCTAAAAAAATTGGTAAAAACAATATTGTGACTTATCAAGATATTAAAGATAAGGGTGATGAGCATAATGAATAAAATTATACCGTTTTTGTAAAGAATGCACTCAGCCACACTACAGCACCGTATTAATAGCCTTGCGATCAGCATTATTGAATCTCAACAGGCTTATTTGGCACAATTGGGCTATCAAGCCCATATTCACTTTGAGCTAGAAGGTTGCTTTGCTGGCGAACAAGCACATGTAGTTGATTTAGCTACTATTAATCAATGGTTAGCTCGCCGCCGTATTGCTGGTAAACTCGTCAGCGAATACTGGCAAAATCAGTGGGAGTATATTTCTCACTTTAATGGACAAACGCCGCTGCAAGAAGCGCATAATTTGTTCTTTGTTATGAACAACCTAGCCAATATTGTTGCTAAGCAAGGCGATATTATAACCCTGATAAAACCGGTAGTTTGGGCGGGTGATAAAGGTAAACTTGCCGCAGGTTGTCAAAATGTTTTTACTGACGACACTCGCGCTGTACATATTCCTAATGCCATACAACTTAATGTTAGCTTAACTCATCAAGCAAGCCATACTAATATGCTTGCTGAAGGTGATTTTGCTATACAGCTACAAAATAGCTTTTTACAAACAAGCTTAGGTTGTTGTTTACTTTATTTACCTGAAGAAGAAGCCTTTGAGCGTTTTGCTTTAAAAACGAAGTATGGTTTAGCGGCAGAGTTATGTTCACCTATTGATATCTCTGGTGGTTATCAAGGTAGTATTGCGTTATACCGTCAATTAGGTAAACACAATCAAAAAATGGGCGAAAAAGCACTGATATATGATCAATACCAACAGCCTTTAATTAATGAATACCATTGGCATAAAACCACAAGAATCGAACACAGGTTAGGGGCAGCAAGTAAAGATTATAATCCTTATATTAATGTGGTTTTTGCGCTAGCAAATATTATTTTCACTCTAGAAAATAGAAATAATAACCTGCTCTTAGCAAGTTTTTCCGCTAAATTACCCTCATCTTTATATGATGATCAAGACATGGGAGCGATTAGCTTATTTGCTCAAGATCATTGGTTTGCCCAACAAATTGATGCTTTTATGATGAAAATGTCATTAAATAATAACCAAAAAAATACCGCTATGTTACCTTTTTTAGCCGCGCAAGGCAGTCAGCTAAAACAGTTAATTTTAGCGCAATACCAACAAACTTATACGCCTATTACTTGAGCTCGGTTTGCTCAATAGTATGTATTAAGCAAGAAAAATAAATAGTTAACACATGAAAATATTGAACCAACAGCTTATTACGCCATTATTATCAGGCGATAATATTGAAGAAAAACGCGCAGAAATAAAAAGCTACTTTCGCAATTCTTGGGCAAGTTATGAGTCATTATTTGCTTTAATTAATCAAGATAACGCTTATTATTTGCGACCAGAGCCTTTGCGCCATCCACTTATTTTTTATTATGGGCACACCGCAACCTTTTTTATTAATAAGCTTATTTTAGGAAAATATATTAAGCAGCGGGTTAACGAAAAGCTTGAAGCAATTTGTGCTGTTGGGGTTGATGAAATGAGCTGGGACGATTTAGACAGTAGTCATTATGACTGGCCAACAGTAGATGAAGTACGCCAATACCGACAACAAGTTGCTGTGCTTATTGAAGATATTATTGATAATATGACGCTTAGTTTACCGATTAAACCTGACTCATTAGCTTGGGTTATTTTAATGGGTATTGAGCATGAACGTATTCATTTAGAAACGAGTTCAGTAATAATGCGCATGCTTGATTTACAGTATTTAACCGCTAATAACCAGTGGCTAGCTTGTAATGATCATGCTCCAGCACCGCAAAATTGCTTAATAAAAGTAAAAGCACAATCAGTTCAATTAGGTAAGCCCTATAGTGATAATACCTATGGGTGGGATAATGAATATGGTAAACAACTCATTGAAGTTAAAGGCTTTCATGCCAGTAAATACCTTGTATCTAATCAAGAATATTTAGCCTTTGTTGAAGCTGGTGGTTATCAACAACCGCATTATTGGACGCCTGAAGGACAAAAGTGGCTTGCTTACACTAAAGCTACAATGCCACGTTTTTGGTATAAAAGCGGTGAACATTATTTTCAGCGTAATTTACTGCATGAAATACCCTTACCTTTGAATTGGCCTGTTGAGGTGAATTACTTAGAAGCAAAAGCTTTTTGTCAGTGGAAAGCAATACAAACCGGAGAAAATATTCGTTTACCTACTGAAGCTGAGTGGTATTGTTTACGTGAAAATATTAGTGGTGATATTGCGCAATGGGGTGAAATTCCTGCTAACATTAACCTTGCTTATTATGCTTCTTCTTGCCCTGTTAATCGTTTTAAACATAATGAATTTTTTGACATTATTGGTAATGTTTGGCAATGGACAGAGTCAGCGATTGACGGCTTTGATGGTTTTAAAGTACACCCGTTATATGATGATTTTTCAACCCCCACCTTTGATGGTAAACATAACTTGATCAAAGGTGGATCGTGGATCTCAACAGGTAATGAAGCAATAAAATCATCACGTTATGCTTTTCGTCGTCACTTTTACCAACATGCAGGGTTTCGTTATGTCAGTTGTGCGCATGATGATTTACCCACCAAAGCGGTTAACCCGATTGAAAATAATCCTGATGTTTGCCAACAACTTGAAAGTCAATATGGGCAAAGTGAGTTAGCCTATTTTACGCAAAACTATTACCAACATTTAGCCGATATTGTTAAACGTTATGTGGAACACTATCAAAGCCCTACAACTAAGCTGTTAGACATAGGGTGTGGAGTAGGTCGCTGTAGTTTTGAATTGGCAGCCGTTTTCGATTGGGTTGATGCGGTTGATTTCTCTGCTCGTTATATTCAACATGGTGTACGTTTACAGCAACAAGAAACGGTGCGTTATGCCATGGAAAGCGAAGGAGAGCTTGTTGATTATAAAGACATTAATTTAGCAAAAATTAACTTAGCGGCAGCAAAAAATATTTTATTTAGCCAAGGTGATGCCAGTAATTTAAAACCTGTGTTTACAGGGTATGACGTGGTGTTGGCACAAAATATTATTGAAAATAGTTATCAGCCTAAGCAAGCATTACATACTATTGCGCAACGTTTACATAGCAAAGGATTATTATTTTTAGTCAGCAGTTATCATGTTCGTGATAGTAACATTGAGCCAAGCCAACGGTTAGGTGGGCATAAAATAAACGGTGAAAATGTAACAGGCTTTACCGCAGTGGAGCAACGGCTTGATAAAGCGTTTAGATTACTCGCTCAGCAAGAATTAGTGCAGGTAGTGAAAGAAAATAAACGCCACTTTAAGGTTGTTAAAATGCATATCACGCTATGGCAGAAAAAATAGCGGGTAGAAAAGCGCTTGCACAAAAGAGGCTAAAAAGTCATTAACAGCTAAAAAGTCATTAACAAAAATGCCGCTTGGTTATAGTTACCAGCGGCATTTTAAATTTAGATTGCTACTTTACTAAGATTTATGGATTTATAGTTTTAAAGTGTCTATCAAAAAAATCCATAATGGTATTATTTAGGTGCACTTTAACTTTTTTACCTCGCATACTGTGCTTGCTGCCAGGGTAAGTCATTAGTTCAAACAGCTTATTATTATCTTGTAATGCTTTGATTAATTTGGTGGTATTGGTAAATAAAACATTATCATCGGCCATACCATGATAAACCAATAAATCTCCTGTTAACCCCTTAACATAAGGAAACACACTGCTTTGTTGATAGCCTTCAGGGTTTTTCTTAGGATGATTTAAATAGCGTTCAGTATAATGCGTATCATATAATAGCCAGTCGGTTACGGGGGCACCTGAAACACCCGCTTTGAAATAATCGCCCGCCTTAAACATTGTCATTAAGGCCATATATCCTCCGTAGGAATGACCAAAAATACCAATGCGTTCTTTATCGACGTAAGGCAGTGATTGTAAATATTTTACGCCGGTTATTTGATCGTTAACTTCTACCTTGCCTAAGTGTTCATAAATAGGAAATTCAAAGGCCGTTCCGCGGTAGTTTGAGCCACGATTATCAAGCTGAAAAACAATATAACCTTGTTGTAGCATATATTGCGTCATATCCATGCCTTGCCAACTATTGGTCACTAGTTGGGCATGAGGGCCACCATATACACGCACAATTACAGGGTATTTTTTGCCAGGAATAAGGTTTTTAGGTTTATATAGCTTGTAATAGAGTGTCGCTTGCTCATCGTCAGAGGTTAAGGTACCAAAGGTTGGGCTAATAAATTCATCCATATAAGGTGCTATAGGATGATTTTGATCAATTTTGTTTTCAGCTAACCAGGTTAACCGTTCCCCAGTGCTTTTATGTAAACTGACTTGTGGAGGAGTATTAATATTTGAGAAACGATCAAGATAGCTATTGTGATCTTTTGAAAAAACAATGCTATGAAAGCCATTGCGCTTACTAATTCTTACTACGTGCTCAGGAGACTTTCCATCAAGTGGTACCTTGTATAAGTGGCGTTCTAAGGGCGTATCTGCTCTGCCGGTAAAATATAACCAACCACTTTCTTCATCAACACTTTTTAAGCTATTAACAACCCAGTTGCCTTTAGTCAGTTGAGTGAGTAATTTACCTTTGTTGCTATAAAGATATAAATGTTTAAAGCCATCACGTTCTGAAGCCCAAATAAAACGATCTGAATTTTTTAGAAAATATAAGTCGTTGTGTAAATTAATCCAATGATCAGAGGTTTCGGTCACTAAGGTTTTTTGTTTACCTGTTTTAAGATTGTAAGCGTTTAATTTTAGTGTTTTTTGATCACGAGACTGCCACTGATAAGCAAGTTGTTCACTGTTTGGAAACCAGTTCACGCGTGGAATGTAAATATCAGTTTCTTTGCCTAAATTAATAAACTTAGCGCGTGCTTTTTTCTTGGTTTCAATAATCGCAAGTTTTATTTTAACATTGTTAGTGCCTGTAGCAGGGTAGCGTTGTTCAATCAGTTTAATATCTTCAGCGTAAATTTCATTACGAATAACGGTTTGCACGGGTGATTCATCTACTTTTAAAAAGGCGATGTGTTTTTCATCGGGAGACCACCAATAACCCGTCATACGCCCCATTTCTTCTTGAGCAACAAATTCAGCCATACCATTTTTGATATTTCCTTTACCATCTTTGGTTAATTGAATTTCTTTGCCTGAAGCAATGTTTTTGATGTAAATATTTTGTTCGCGAATATAAGAGACAAAGTTGCCTTGAGGAGAAAAACGCGCATCTGTTTCAAAGGCGGGTGTGTTTGTAAGACGCTTTGCTTGTTTAGACAATAAGTTGTAATAATAAATATCACCATTTAACGGGAATAACAACGCGGTTCCATCGTTAGAAAAGTAATATTCCATAATGCCTGAGCCATAAACACGTTGTCGTTCACGGCGTGCTTTTTCTTCATCAGAGAGTGTTTCAGGACCAGAAAATAAATCATCAGCATCTACTAATAATTTGTTTTCTTTGCTGGCTAGGTTGTACTCCCACAGATCATAGCGATGTAAATTGTCGGCTTTACCTTGCAAGTAAGTAATACGTTGGCCATCGGGTGAAAATTTTAATGCCTTGGGTGTTTTACCATTAAGTGAAGGAGCGCTGTATATACGTTCTATTGTGATTTTTTCAGCAAAAGTTAGATGGCTCAATAATGATAAAGCGATAATGGCTAATGAATGGGTAATTTTTTTTCTCATAATGTCTCATTTTGTGATGCTGTAATAAGGTTTATTGCTGATTCAATGATAGCAAAAAATATATTAAAAATAGCTATTGTTAGTTTGAACACCAATAAAATACGATTAAAAGCATTAATGGGGTCTATTCTTTAAATAATCTCTAAAGCTTCGCTGAGTTTTTTTACTGCGATAACGTCCATACCGTCAATTTGATGTTTGGGCGCGTTGGCGATAGGTACAATAGCCCGTTTAAAGCCATGTTTAGCGGCTTCGTTAATTCGTTCTTGACCACTCGGTACAGGTCTAATTTCGCCCGATAAACCGACTTCACCAAAAACAACTAAATCGTGTGGCAAAGCGCGGTCACGAAAGCTCGAAACTAAAGCAAGTATTAATGCTAAATCAATACTGGTTTCTGTTACTTTAACTCCACCTACAACATTGATAAAAACATCTTGATCATTCATTTGTAAACCGCCATGGCGGTGCAAAATAGCGAGTAGCATAGAAAGCCTGTTTTGTTCGGCGCCAACAGCCACTCGGCGCGGATTACCTAATGCGGAATGATCAACCAAGGCTTGAATTTCTACCAACAGAGGGCGAGTACCTTCCCATAACACCATGACAATACTGCCTGGCGTTTGCTCTTGTGAGCGACTTAAAAAAATGGCTGAAGGGTTTGAAACTTCTTTTAAGCCTGTCCCTGTCATCGCAAAAACTCCTAACTCATTAACCGCACCAAAGCGGTTTTTTTGTCCACGTAAGGTGCGAAAACGAGAGTCGGTACTGCCTTCGAGCATAATTGAACAATCAATGCAGTGCTCTAAAACTTTAGGGCCTGCCAATGAACCATCTTTAGTAACATGACCAACCAAAAGCATAGCTACATGATTTTGCTTGGCATAACGCGTTAAAAATGCTGCGCTTTCTCTTACCTGAGAAACACTACCTGGCGCTGATTGAATATCAGCCATATGCATGACTTGAATTGAATCAATCACCATAATTTTAGGTTGCTCTTTTGTGGCAATAGCGCAAATATTTTCAACACTTGTTTCAGAAAGCATTTTTAATTTATTGGTTGCTAAACCTAAACGTTTAGCGCGCATGGCCACCTGTTGTAATGATTCTTCACCCGTTACATACAGTGCATTCATTGACTGAGCCAATGTACACATAGTTTGTAGTAGTAAGGTACTTTTACCCGCACCTGGCTCGCCACCAATTAAAATTGCACTACCGGGTACAATACCCCCACCAAGCACACGATCAAATTCAGCAAAACCTGACGAAAATCTTGGTAAATCAGTCAAATCTATGGCGTCAAGTATTTGAACTTTTGCGGTTGTTTGCCCAGCAAAGCCTGAAAAAGCATCGTAACGAGCGGGAGTTTTTGCCTGCCTAAATTCAGAGATAGTATTCCACGCTTTGCATTCATTACATTGACCTAACCAACGAGAATATTCTGCGCCACAATCTGTGCAGACGTAAGCTGTTTTTATTTTTGCCATTAAGTTACCTTTGGGCGTAATTATTGCTTATGTTTTTAATATAAGAAAAAATATAAGATTATGCTGAGCAATTATATCATTAAGGGTGGTTTGGCGATAATTCTATTATATACTCAGGAACTTAAATTGAATTAAGCGCTTGCAGTATGATCATTATGAAGCAGTTATGAGTACAGATTTTTCAAAATATCAATCAATTATCAATAAGTTACGTGGTGAAGTAGGCTCAAATGACTTTGAGAGTAAATTTGCAGCACTCACTAAAAACTTGCCTAAAACTGAAAAGTTTCTTTTAAAAATGGAACTTAAGCGGTTGGCTAGCCCTTGCACGCGTTTAATTGATTTACGCGGTTTAGTTGATGGTGAATGTAAACCTTATGAGCATGATGGTCGCGTTCATTTTTTAGATGATATTGCGGTAAAAACGTTTGAAGAAAACCTTGCCTATTATGGTGATTATACCTTTGGGGTTTATGATGCCACCATGAATACGGAAAATAATTTTCGGGTGATTTATCAAAAAGAAAAAGAGCAATTATTAGCACCTGATGCTACCTCTAAACCCGCAAGCATTGTTGAAAAAACACAATACCCCGCTGCGCTTATTGTTAATGAAATTTATTATGATCGCAAAGAAGAGAGAATGAACTATGTTATTAAGGTTACTGTAGTAGCAGAAGAGGCGACTTTTGAGGCAATGACCTCAGATATTAGTGTTAGTGGTTGTAAACTGCGTTTAACTGATAATCATCGGTTGCATTTAGATCAAGACATTAAACTTGAATTTACTGGCCTTGAAAGTGAGTTTGTTTTTGGCGATAAAAAGCTTTATCAATATCAAGTGCGAAATATTCATATGGCGGGAGATGTACAACTTGTTGGTCTTGAAAGAATTGACATCCCCGAAACCAGCAAAGATGGCTTTAAAAAGTTTTTAGTAGGGTATATTCAAGGTAATAAGCACCGTTATAAAATTAACCTTGATAATACTATGCAAGCATTACAATCGAGGGCTTTTGAACAGTTCGCCTTACCTAAATCAAATGAATTAGCGGTATTTATTAAAAATCAAGAAGGTGTATTAACGCCTAAATATGCCATGACGTGCGCGAATAATTTTGGGCTTTATCAATACTGGCAAGATGAAAGTCATCAGAGCACATTGGCATTTTTATTAAATAGTGAGCGTCTAAATAGGCTTAAAAAGGCAGCGGCATTAGGTAAAACATTACTGGTTTATTGTTTTGTACATAAAACTAATGGCAAGTATTACTTTTATAGTGCTGATGAGCAGCAATTAAAAACTGATACAAGCTTTAAGCAGCAGTTTTTAGGTTTTGCGGCGAATAAAGATAATTTTGCTATTTTTCAACTATCTTTTATTGAAGTCAATCATGCGTTAGCTGAAATTCCTTTCACGTTATCTAATGTGATAAAGAATAAAGATTTATATTTAAACTTACCTGCATCTGCTGAAGTAAAAAATATTATTGCGCAATTACCTTATCTTGTTACGGTAACTGAAGTGGCGACAAAAGATATTACCAGTGAATATCAAAAATTAAATTACGAAGGTTTAGATAAAAGTAAAATAAGGCAGTTTGGTCATAAACGAAAAGTTGAAAAAATTTATGTTGATGAGGTCGGCATAAGTTACAGTAATCAACGCCAAGAAGCGCGTTTTATTTATAATACTCCTGTTGTAGTTAGTCAGAAAAAAGTAACTTGGCAGGGAGAGTCTAAAGACTTTTCTATTTCAGGCTTAAAAATCTTACTAGAAAAACCTGCGGTATTAAGTAAAGGCGATATTGTTTATTTAAGTTTTCCGCAATTACAAAAAATTTCATCTAAGTTTGATTTGAAAAACCTCCCTTATGAAATTGTGCGCATTAATAAGAAAAAAGATATTCTTAATTTACGAGTACATGTTGAAAAGCATCAACATATAGGGCGCAGCTTTTTTAAATTATTGATAGAAAAAAATCGTGATAAGCTAAAACCTGATGAATATGCGCAAATGATCCCTGGGCTGGCAAAAGCGTTACGAAATATTTATGCACACAGTTTTAAAACACCGGCTTTGATGGTGCAAACCAGTGGGAGTCGTTACAAAACAGAGGTTATTTTTGCTGGCGAACAACCTCAAGGGATCTTCACTGAAATGAAGCGTTTATCAGACAGCTCAACGCATTATAATCTTTACCCAATATTACATCACCCTAAAATATTTGATTCTATTGATAGTACACTAAAACGTTTACATGCTGATGATGATCCCGTAACTGATGTGCTTTATATTAGTATTAACCCTAGTAAAGTACTCTATGAAAATGCCGTATTAACTAAACGCGAAAGTGAACTTTCTACGCCTGAAATGAAGCGAATGTTTATAAAAAGAGCGTTAAAAAAGGGTGAATTCTATTGTCTTGAGTTAAAGTTATCACGTGCTAATGAACCAGAAATGGAATATCTTAACCCTGAATTAACCTACATTGGTACTTATGCGATTCATCGGGCTAAACAATTAGAGCAAGAAATTTGGAGTGTTGCTGGGGTTATACAAGTTTTTGATATTACTCAAGATGCATTAACACGCTATCAATTATTTAATCTAAGCTTGAATGGATAATAGTTTATACCATATATGGACCCTCTCCGATTGCAAGACAATTTAAATCGTTGAAATAGAGTGCATTGCAGCCATATATTCGGCTTTTAGCTGAGGTATCATTTGATGCCTCTAGCCCTGATGGATTTCCGCCCCTATCACCTTATCAACTTGACGGCTTATGATAGCCCTTGGTATAAAAAGGTTTCCTATAGGGCAGTGCTGAACTGTATCCCATCAATCTCTATTATCTAGCAATGTTACAAGGTTGTTTATGGTGTTCTTTTTTCTAAAACGGTTTT
>WFQC01000172.1 GCA_015487235.1 Alteromonadaceae bacterium | reverse complement strand
TCTTATTGTAGCATTTATTGATAAGCGTAGTTGAAACAATCTACTACTATAAGAGATAGTAGATTGTTTTGAGTTATTTAAAGTTGGCTAGTAATACTGTTTACCCATTGAATAATACCACTTTCTTGCATCGCACCTGCTTGGCGGGCAGTTTCTTTTCCTTGATAAAAGATCGCAATGGTTGGAATACTGCGAATATTAAATTGCCCCGCTAGCATTTGTTCTTGCTCCGTATTTAATTTAGCAAAACGTACATGAGGCTCCATTTTTGCTGCTGCACTGGCAAAAGCAGGCCCCATCATTTTACAAGGGCCACACCAAGGCGCCCAAAAGTCTACCACTACGGGAATATCATTATGATTAATATGTTTGGTAAAACTTTGTTGGTTTAAATCGATAGGCTGTTGCGTAAACAGTAATTGCTTACACTTGCCACATTTAGGTTGTTCGTTTAAGCGAGTATGCGGAACTCGATTGGTCGCCAAACAGTGTGGGCAAACAATATGATTTGATGACATAATTTTCTCCTAAAATTGGTCTAGATAAAATAATATTAGCATTACCTTAAATATAGGGTATAAATCACCTATTTAAAGGGAATTATTTAATTTGATCAAAATTTAAGCGAGAAAAAGTAATCGTGATAAAGGTATCAACCATTTAACGGCTCAACTAATCAGCTAACTATCAGGATAAAATTTGTAACAAGTTTGATCTTGTACTTATGTTTAACTCAGATAAACTGAAAGTTGCTGGCTGAAAAGAATAAAATGAAAAAATCAGGAGAAAAAATGAATTTAATTAACAAATCGCTAGTTGTGCTGGCATTAACCGTTGCTGCAACTCATGTCTTAGCTGAACCGGCTAAATCGCTTAAACATGCTCAACAAGTGGTAGAGTTTCGAGAATCATTATATAAATTACTTGCAAGTAATATGGCGCCTTTGGGCGCAATGGCTAAAGGTCAAATTCCCTTAGACTCAGCCGTAGCAGAAAAGCATGCTGCTCGTATCTATCAACTGTCATTAATGATGCCTGATTATTTACGTACAGATACCTCAATGTTTAAGGTGAAAACGGAAGCTTTACCTAAAATTTGGCAAGAAAGTGATAAGTTTAAACAAGCCATGGAGCGTTTAACTAAAAATGCGGCTAACTTACAACAAGTGGCAAAATCAGGTGATAAAACGGCACTTAAAAAAGCGATTGTTGCAGTAGGTAAAAGTTGTGGTGGTTGTCATGATGATTTTAAAGAAGAAGATTAGTCGCCCCTAAAATCGGCTCATCTAATTTATTGATTCATGCATCTTCAACTAGTATGAATATAGCGCCTCTATTTTAGGCTAAAATAGAGGCGTTCTTACAATTTAATCATGATTGCTCAATAGTAAAAATCATCGCTTACTGGGGCATTAATAATGACCAGCCAGTAAACAAAAGCTGCGGTTAGCAGAGCAATTATAATGGCTAAGACTATTTTTGAGTGGGCAATAGCGGTTGACTTATCAACCAGCTTGGTAGACTTTTTCCCTGTGATCATTGGCTTAACTAAGTTAAGCTTTTTTACCTGCCAATAGTAAGTAATAGCGCTAAGATGTAAGACAATACTAGCCAAAATTAAATCAAAAACATTGTGGTGTAAAAAGCGCATTAACTTCTCAGTTTCTTTACTGATAGTGCCGTAATAAGGGCCGGAAGAAAAAATATCATCGTCAATAAATAAACCACTGATTGCTTGCACTAACACTAATAAAAGCATCAGTAATATCATTAATGCTCCAAGCGGATTATGCCCTGCTATAGGCTTTGATGGTGAAGATTGCTTACATAAATAGTGGTATAAGCTTTTAGGGCTTGGCATGAAAGAACTAAATTTGGCATGCGTTGGGCCAACAAAGCCCCAAATAATTCTAAATATTACTAACCCTAAAGCGAAGTAACCTAACTGCATATGTAATTCAATAAATTCACCTTCTTGTTCTGCGGTGTACCATAATGCCAATATGGTACATGCAAAAGCCCAATGAAAAAGCCGTAAAGGTAAATCCCAAATTAAGAGTTTTTTATGCATAATAAAGAGTCGTTATAAATTAACACACCTTAATAATAACAATATTTTGACATTGCTTTTTGGCTTTTCATCGCAGTTTTTATTCCATTTATGGTTATTATTGATAAATTAAATACTCAGCATGTTTTATTCACGGTAAAGTAAATGCTCGTGGTTAATTGTTGCAGAGCTTATGAGTAATTTTATTATTATTTTAGTTTTTTTGGGGTTAGGTGTACTGGCTAAGCGTTTGTTTACTTTACCTGAAAAACTCCCTTTAGTGCTAAATCAAATAGTGATTAATATTGCCATTCCTGCGGTTATATTATTACGTATTCCGCAATTATCTTTATCATTTGAAGTATTATCTCCGATGTTTTTAGCATGGCTTACTGTACTGGTTGCGGCACTACTTGTTCATTTTATTGGGCGTAAACTCAATTGGTCGAAAGCCGTTGTTGGGGCGTTATTAATGACAGCGGTATTAGGTAACACCTCATACCTTGGCTTTCCTATGGTGAAAGTTTTTTACGGTGAACAGTTGTTGCCTTATGCCATTATTTTTGATCAATTAGGTAACTTTATAGCACTTGCAGTTTATGGCTCATTGATTATTTCGTTGTATGGTAATAATCAAGAAAATGTAAATAGTTACCATATTGCTTTGCGAATTATTCGTTTTCCTCCTTTTATTATTTTACTGATCGCTTTATTGATGCCAGCTGATTTTTTACCTCAAGGGCTTGATACGATATTAGTGTGGTGTGCAGGGGCGATGGTACCTCTAACTATGTTTATTGTTGGGTTACAATTTTCTTTGCAACTTGATAAACATTATCGCTTACCTTTAATTTATGGTCTCAGTATTAAGATGATACTAACCCCTGTTATTATTGCTTTAATTGCGATTAATTTACCTATTTCTGCAGCCATTGCGAAAGTCTCTGTTTTTGAAGCAGCTATGCCACCTATGGTGACCGCTGGAGTAATGGCGATACATGCTAATTTAGCACCTAAACTGGCCGCAGCAATGGTAGGTTTTGGTTTATTTATGGGGTTGCTATTTTTACCTGTTGTTTATTGGTTGAACAGTTTGTTTTTTATCTAATTGGTATAATTGCGACAAAGTCAAAGTTCTTAAGATAAAAATAGCCCTAAACGGGCTATTTTACTTCACGATTTGGAGAATTAGGTTATAGCAAACTAAACCCTAATATCTACGTGTTGACCCAAAGCTGACTCTGGGCTAGATGCTTGCACAGGACCAACCGACTGCAAAAGTTGCGTGGTTATTTTTTCCTGTTGATCTTGAGATTGCTTTAACAAACTAACATTCACTTTTTCAAGTGTTTGTCGTTGTGTTTCCGCACTCAAGGTGGCACCGACACTGCTTAGATCCATAGTTACTCCATTTTTAAAATGAGAAATTAATATTCCCAATATCGTTATCGGCAAAATAATCGAAAGTATTAGGAGTAGCCTCGTGCTTTTTCAATACAGATGCTTATATTCGTTTTAGTTATAAAAAATAGTTATCTATTCCTTTTTGTTTTGATTGTGTTTGTCTATGCT
>WFQC01000171.1 GCA_015487235.1 Alteromonadaceae bacterium | reverse complement strand
CAATGTTCTTACGTGATGCAGCAATATGTCGGCGCATTAATATTTCAGCCAATTCACCATCTCGATCAGCAATAGCTTGAATAATATGTGAATGTTCATCAAATGCGCGCGTTGCTCGCGGACTATTCATACCAAATTGACAACGGTACATCCGCACTAAATGGTAAAGTTGCCCACAAATTAAGTTTATTAATTGCTGATTATGGCTACCTAAAATAACCTTATAATGAAAGTCTAAATCACCTTCTTCTTGATAGTAGGCAATACCTTCTTGAAGTGCTTGTGCACTAGCATGTTGCTTTAACATAGCTTGCATCTCAGCAATTTCAGCATTAGTCATATTTAAAGCAGCTTGCCGACAAGCCATGCCTTCTAGAGCCT
This sequence comes from Alteromonadaceae bacterium, assembly GCA_015487235.1. Classification (GTDB taxonomy): domain Bacteria; phylum Pseudomonadota; class Gammaproteobacteria; order Enterobacterales; family Alteromonadaceae. Next base: position 52,524 of record WFQC01000171.1, on the reverse strand, counting down.
CTCGTGTTATATAAAGCTCTAATAGTCCTTGCACTGTGCATTGCACCACACGAGAACCAATATTAGGCTTACGTTCAACCAAATGGCATTTTTCTAGGCGGTTCAGTGCTTCACGCAGCGTTGAACGACTCACTTGATACTGTTTAGCAAGTTCAGGTTCACTGATTTTACTACCCGCTGCAATATCACCTTCAACAATAGCATGTTGCATCAGTTCAAAAACTTTATCAGCAGTGGTCACTGGCGCTGTACGAGTTGGATTATTCAAGGGCATAAATTTAGACGACAAATTGTCGACAAACAAATTAACAATGCGCTCATAATAGTGAAATAAAAGATTTTGTCAATTAGACTAAAGGATAATTGTCGACAATTACCCTTTAAACACGGATAAATTTAAAAAACACATTCACGAGGTAAGTATTCTTTAGCTATATTAGTTTTATTTTCACCTATAGCTGTCATACCCTGTACTGGCTTAGCATAACCACAAAGCCAAGAAATAGGGCTTGTTGGGCTATCATCAACAACTACAGGTCGAAACGTTAGATATTTTCCTTGTAAAGGCTTAGGTATTTTATTACCTAATTTTATATGAAAAGCACCATTTTCAATATCAACCCTTTCTATTTTATTCGACAGTAATTTATCAGCACTAGGAAGACCTACCTGCTCATTATTTTTAGGAAAATCTAAGTGCTGCATATAATATTCTGTAATTGGTTGGCGTAAATTTCCTGCATAATTTAAAGGCTCAACTACATGAGCCTTAATCACATAACTCTGATAGGAAGGTAGAGCAACACTTGCTAAAATACCGATAATAGCAACCACAATCATTAACTCTATCAACGTAAATCCTTTACTGTTTTTCATACTATTTCTCCAAAAGCAAAAATGGGGGAATATGCTGCTATGATGAAATAAGCAACAGCACTTACGATAACAACTGCAAGCATAGTAACTAACTTTATAATTCTTTTGTTAACTAATTGTAGAAATTCATCTTGTGCTGCTTTAAGCATATACTGCATTTCTTCTGGCACATTGAGATTATCATTTGTTAATTGTTTAATTAAATTTGATTTTTTAGTGCTAAGCTCATTTAGATCTGTATCTAATGGAGCATAAACAAGCGCCTGAATATGTTGCATCGATTTAACTAATGAAGAAGATAAAATCATCCTATCAAGTAAAGAAAGTGAAAAGCTAGCAGGATATAACATCATTTTTTTAATTAAAAAACTAAACCTTAACAAGCTTATATTTATAATAATAATAATGAAAATTGAAGTCGTTAAAATAGTATTAAACTTTTCAATGGAATAACCTATTGGTAAGTTCATTTCTTCATATAGAGCCATAAAAGAAGGAAAAACAAACGATTGGTATATAAGACTTACAAGTAAAAATATAATCGAAATAAAAAGTAAATAACTTCTTAGATGATAAAGCTTATTTATTTGCGATTGTGGCCATGACAAATCTAGCTTTCCATAAAGATTCAATAAGAATGCTAGTCGTTCAGAATCAGTTACATTAAATATTTTCTTCCATAAGGGAAGTTCTTGATCAAAAACCAATTGAGGGTCATCGTAGCTTTTTTTCAGTAATATATTAGCTTCAGATATTGTTTTCCCACCAAGTAATTTTTGGTAAAAAAATCTACAACCAAAATGAAATGCTATCCAGTTCATTTAAATCCATTCATTCTTATTATAGGTACTTCAGCCTATAGAATAATAAATAGATTTTCAAGTTTACAACTAAAAAAGGCCGCTTACGCGACCTTTTATCAAAAACAAAATAAGTAAATTACCAACCTGTTTTTTCTTTTAAGGCTTCGCCAATATCCGCTAATGAACGAACAGTTTTAACGCCTGCGGCTTCTAATGCAGCAAATTTTTCATCGGCTGTACCTTTACCACCCGCGATAATAGCACCAGCATGTCCCATACGCTTACCTGCGGGTGCCGTAACACCTGCAATATAAGAAACAACAGGTTTAGTTACATTATGTTTAATGTATTCTGCGGCTTCTTCTTCAGCTGTACCACCAATTTCACCGATCATAACAATCGCTTCTGTTTGGGGATCATTTTGGAACATTTCTAGAACGTCAATAAAGTTAGTTCCCGGAATTGGGTCACCACCAATACCAACACAAGTTGATTGACCAAAGCCTGCATCAGTAGTTTGTTTAACGGCTTCATAGGTCAATGTACCCGAACGAGAAACAATCCCCACTTTACCCGGCTTATGAATATGACCAGGCATAATACCAATTTTACATTCACCTGGCGTGATAACACCTGGACAGTTTGGCCCAATCATGCGTACACCCGTTTGATCAAGCTTTTCTTTAACCACAACCATATCTAAAGTTGGAATACCTTCAGTAATAGTGACGATCAGCTCAATACCCGCATCAATGGCTTCTAAAATGGCATCTTTACAAAATGGTGCTGGTACATAAATAACAGTAGCCGTTGCCCCTGTTGCTTCTACCGCTTCACGTACGGTATTAAATACGGGTAAACCTAAGTGCGTTTGACCGCCTTTACCTGGGCTTACACCACCCACCATTTGTGTACCGTATTCAATCGCTTGTTCTGAGTGGAAAGTACCTTGACCACCAGTAAAACCTTGACAGATAACTTTAGTATCTTTGTTAATTAAGACAGACATTATTTGCCCTCCGCTGCAGCAACAACTTTCTTAGCAGCATCTGTTAATGATTCTGCGGCGATAATATCCACGTCAGAATTTGCTAAAACTTCACGACCTAACTCGGCATTTGTACCTTCAAGACGTACAACAACAGGGACTTGCACACCCACTTCTTTAACGGCACCAATAATACCTTCGGCGATCATGTCACAACGTACAATACCACCAAAAATATTTACTAATACAGCTTTAACATTATCGTCTGATAAGATAATTTTAAAGGCTTCAGCAACACGCTCTTTAGTCGCTCCACCACCAACATCAAGGAAGTTAGCAGGTTTACCGCCATGTAAGTTAACAATATCCATAGTGCCCATTGCCAAGCCTGCACCGTTAACCATACAACCCACGTTACCATCAAGCGCAACATAGTTTAGTTCCCATTGAGCTGCATGTGCTTCACGCTCATCTTCTTGAGATGGATCGTGCATTTCACGAATTTTAGGTTGACGATATAATGCATTGCCATCAACACCAATTTTACCATCTAAACAGTGAAGGTTGCCTTCGTCTGTAATAACAAGCGGATTGATTTCTAACAAGGCAAAGTCAAAGTCTTCAAACATTTTTGCAAGACCCATAAAGATCTTAACAAATTGCTTCATTTGCACAGGGTTTAACCCTAATTTAAAGCCTAACTCACGAGCTTGGTAAGGCTGAGGGCCTGTTAAAGGGTCAATTGCTGCCTTATGAATTAACTCAGGGGTTTCTTCTGCAACTTTCTCTATTTCAACACCACCTTCGGTTGATGCCATAAACACGATACGACGAGTACCGCGGTCAACTACAGCACCTAAGTATAATTCGTCAGCAATATCGGTACAGCTTTCAACTAAAATTTTAGAAACCGGCTGGCCTTTTTCATCAGTTTGATAAGTAACTAAGTTTTTACCTAACCAATTTTGAGCAAATTCTCTAATTTCTTCTTTGCTTTTTACTAATTTAACGCCGCCTGCTTTACCGCGACCACCTGCGTGGACTTGAGTTTTAACAACCCACATGTTGCCGCCGATTTTATCAGCAGCTTCTGCAGCTTCTTGAGGAGTATCGCAAGCGAAACCTTCAGAAACTGGTAAACCATATTCAGCGAATAATTGCTTCGCCTGATATTCATGCAAATTCATGGTATGTTTCCATTTATCTGTAAATAAAATGGTAACTGTTTGTTAAATGTTTTAAACAAGCAATTACCAGTGAAAAAAGTGGCTTGAGTATAATATAAAAGCCCTAAAGACGGTAGCCTAAAGAGCTAATACTATAGTCGATGTTGCTAATTTATACGTCTAACAATAATCGAGCTGGATCTTCAAGTAACTCTTTAATTGTTACTAAGAAACCAACCGATTCTTTACCATCAATTAGGCGATGATCATAAGATAGCGCTAAGTACATCATAGGTAAAATTTCTACTTTACCATTAACAGCCATAGGTCTATCTTGAATTTTATGCATACCTAAAATAGCCGCTTGAGGTAAGTTGAGAATAGGTGTTGATAGTAGCGAACCAAAAACACCACCGTTGGTAATAGTGAAATTACCACCAGTCATTTCATCAATAGTTAACTTACCATCACGTCCTTTAATGGCTAATTCACGTATGCCTTTTTCAATTCCTGCCATGCTTAGTTGATCAGCATCACGTAATACTGGTGTTACTAAACCTCGTGGCGTTGAAACTGCGATAGAGACATCAAAGAAGTTGTGATAAACAATATCATCTCCATCAATAGACGCATTTACCGCAGGAAAACGTTTAAGTGCTTCAACAACGGCTTTAACGTAAAAAGACATAAAACCTAAACGCGCATCATGAGTTTTCTCAAAGAGGTCTTTATATTGTTTGCGCAAGTCCATTATAGGCTTCATGTTAACTTCATTGAACGTGGTCAACATAGCCGTAGCATTTTTTGCTTCTAATAAACGGTTAGCAATCGTTTTACGTAAACGTGTCATAGGAACACGTTTTTGAGTACGATGCCCTAATGACTGAGAAGCTGGAGCCGTGCTTGCTGAAGCAGCACTTGCTTGTGCTGGCGTAGCTTTTGCTGAGGCTTTACTCGCTAATGCGGCTTCAACATCTTCTTTAGAAATACGACCGCCTTTACCTGTACCTTTCACATCACTCGCTGAAAGACCATGTTCAGTCATTAAGCGACGCACTGAAGGGCTAGCAATTTCATCACCACTTTCAGGGTTTGTTTCAGCCTGTACAGTCGCTGGAGCTGCACTAGCGCCAACATGAAGTTCACCAATTTTTTGATCACCTAAAACAGTGTCGCCTTCACCATGTAATATTTTGCCGATAACACCGTCATCTTGGGCAACAACTTCAAGTACCACTTTATCCGTTTCAATATCAACAAGGTTCTGATCACGAGTGACAGTATCACCTTCTGCAACATGCCAAGAAGCCACCGTGGCATCGGCAACAGATTCAGGTAAAACAGGTACAACTATATCAATAACTTTTGCTGCAATATTTGTTTCTGCTGTGCTGGTTGCAGCTGCAGTTGTTGCTTCATCAGCAGAAGCACTCGCTTCATCTAAAATAGCAATCACTTGTTCGCCTAATACGGTTGCACCCTCACCTTCTTTAATTTCAGTGATCACACCATCTTCGGTTGCTACCACTTCAAGAACAACTTTATCTGTTTCAATATCAACAAGATTTTGATCTCGTGTCACTTTATCTCCTACTTGAACATGCCAAGTAGCAACCGTTGCATCAGCAACTGATTCGGGTAAAACGGGAACCTTAATTTCGGTTGTCATTACTTATTCCTTACTCACAAACTGGTAGATTCAACAGTTAGCGCATCAGTGATAAGCGCTTGCTGTTCTTTAACATGGATAGACATATAACCAACAGCAGGCGCTGCTGAAGCCTTACGGCCAGCATATGTCAAATAGGTACCTTTAGGTATTGCATTTCTAAAATGATGCTGAGAGCAATACCAAGCTCCCTGATTTTGTGGTTCTTCTTGACACCAAACAAATTCTTTAACGTGTTGATAATCTTTTAACACGTTTAAAAGCTCTTGTTCAGGGAACGGATATAATTGTTCAATGCGAATTAATGCAATATTGTCTTGCTCATTCTTACGGCGTTGCTCGAGTAATTCATAGTAAACCTTACCACTACAAAATACGACACGTTCAACATTTTCGGGTTTGATATTATCATCAATTTCACCAATAACGTTTTGATAAACACCACTGGCTAATTCTTCAAGTGAAGAAACCGCTAAAGGATGACGTAATAATGATTTAGGCGACATTACAATCAGTGGTCTACGCATCGGACGAATAACTTGGCGTCTTAGCATATTAAACACTTGTGCAGGTGTTGATGGAATACAAACCTGCATATTATGATCCGCACAAAGCTGTAAATAGCGTTCTAACCTTGCTGACGAATGCTCTGGCCCTTGTCCTTCATAACCATGAGGAAGCAATACCGTAATACCGCATAAACGCCCCCACTTTTGTTCACCCGAGCTAATAAATTGATCAAAAACCACTTGTGCACAGTTAGCAAAATCACCAAATTGAGCTTCCCAAATGGTTAACCCTGAAGGTTCTGCTGTGGTATAACCATATTCAAAAGCCAGTACAGAAACTTCCGAAAGTACTGAATCATAAATATCGAAAGGACCTTGGTCTGCTTTAATATTTTTTAACGGTAAATAAGTACTGTCATCTTCCTGGTTATGCAAAACAGCATGACGATGGAAAAAGGTACCACGCCCTGCATCTTGGCCAGTAATACGTACTCGTCGCCCTAAATTAACAATAGCAGCATAAGCTAAGTTTTCAGCCATACCCCAATCAAGTAGCTTTTCTCCACTCGCCATTTTTTTACGATCATCGTAAATTTTCTTGACTCTTGACTGCAATGGAAAGCCTTCAGGGTATTGGCTAATTTTTTCTGCTAAAGACTTTAATTCCTCAAGCGGCATTACTTTGTCGTAATCATCATCCCAGTTGTGACCAATATACGGGCTCCAATCAACAGAATGTTCAGTCATTGGACGCCATTGTTCAACAGTACATTGCCCTTCATCAAGTAATTTTCGATAGGTCGCAACAAGCTTAGCGACTTCATCATTACTTAAATTACCTTCAGCAATTAATTTATCGGCATATATTTGACGAGGTACAGGATGCTTTTTAACAACCTTATACATTAAAGGTTGAGTTGCACTCGGCTCATCTGCTTCATTATGACCATGACGGCGATAACAAACTAAGTCGATCACGACATCACGTTTAAATTCATTACGATAATCAAGTGCAATTTGTGTTGCTAAAATAACCGCTTCGGGATCATCGGCATTAACATGTAAAATAGGTGCTTGTACCATTTTAGCAATATCAGTACAGTATTCACCACTACGTGTATCTTGTGGGTTTGATGTGGTAAAGCCTACTTGGTTATTAACCACTATGCGTACCGTGCCACCTACTTTAAAAGCCCGAACTTGTGACATGTTAAAGGTTTCTTGTACAACCCCTTGCCCTGTTATAGCTGAGTCGCCATGAATGGTTATTGGTAAGACCAAATCACCTTCAGTACATTGACGTCGATCTAAACGCGCTCGTACAGAGCCAATAACAACAGGATTAACAATTTCTAAATGTGATGGGTTAAAGGCTAACGCTAGGTGAACATTTCCTCCTGGCGTCATAAAGTCAGATGAGTAGCCTTGATGGTATTTCACATCACCAGAGCCTAATAAATCATCATGCTTACCACTAAATTCATCAAATAATTTAGCGGGGTTTTTCCCCATCACATTGACAAGAACATTTAAGCGGCCTCGGTGAGCCATGCCAATAACGACTTCCTTAGTACCGTGAGTACCTGCTCGCGTAATTAATTCCTTTAACATAGGAATTAAGCTATCACCACCTTCTAAAGAAAAACGTTTTGCACCTGGAAATTTTGCGCCAAGGTATTTTTCAATACCATCAGCAGCAATCAAGCCTTTTAATATTTCAACTTTTTCAGCTTTTTGATAACTAGGTGTTGATTGAATCGACTCTAAACGCTGTTGTAACCAACGTTTTTCATCCGTCGAGGTAATATGCATATATTCAGCACCAATAGCACCACAGTAAGTGGTTTTTAGTGCCTTGTATAAATCACCCAGCTTCATGGTTTCTTGTGCTACGGCAAAAGAACCAACATTAAACTCTTTATCGAAGTCATTTTCAGATAAATCATGATGTGAGAGTTGTAAGTCTCGCACTTGATCACGTTTCCATAAACCTAATGGATCTAAACGTGCATTTTGATGACCGCGAAAGCGATAAGCATTAATAAGCTGCAATACTTTAACTTGCTTATTGTCTCCACTACCAGAAACAACAATTTGTTTTGCCGGTTGTTTTGCTAGTGTTTTGAATTCATCGCGAATAACTGAATGTCGATATTCAACATCAGTACCTTCGAGTTTGGGGAGAGATTGAAAAAATTCACGCCATTCTTGCGAAACGGCCTGAGAGTTTTCTAAATATAATTCGTATAGTTCTTCAATATAAGTGGCATTTTGACCACTCAAATGGGAAGACTCTAACCAAGCCTTCATTACACCTTCTGGCATTGCTAGTTCCTTTACTAGGGTAAAAGCAACAAAAACAAATGTAATTAAAACTTAACCTTTTCTACGTTTGCATAAAAATTTAGTTAAGATAAATAATTACCCATATTTTAAAAACACCTAAAGTACTACATACTTCGTAGTTAAATCAATAGCAGAGTAAATTATTTTTTACTCTGCTTACTTTAAATAGCACTATTACCGTACTACAGTACTACAGTACTACACTGCTCGTGATAATAGCATTGATTTAATATGACCTATGGCTTTCGTTGGATTTAATCCTTTTGGACAAACATCAACACAGTTCATAATGCCATGACAACGAAATACGCTATAAGCATCTTGTAAACCTTCTAAACGCTCTTCTGTTGCCGTATCACGGGTATCAGCTAAAAAGCGATACGCGTGCAATAAGCCCGCAGGGCCTATAAATTTGTCTGGATTCCACCAAAATGATGGGCAAGACGTTGAACAACAAGCACATAAAATACATTCGTATAAGCCATCTAACTTTTCACGTTCCTCTGGCGATTGTAAGTATTCACGCGCAGGCTGTTCTTTGCTGTTGTTAATCAAGTATGGCTTAATTTTTTCATATTGCTGATAAAATTGTGACATATCAATAATTAAATCACGCACAACTGGCAAACCTGGTAACGGGCGAAGTACTATTTTGCTCGCTTTTAGCTCAGATAACGGGGTAATACAAGCTAAACCGTTTTTACCATTCATGTTTAAGCCATCACTACCACAAACCCCTTCTCGACATGAACGTCTAAATGATAAGGTAGGATCTTGCTCTTTCAACAAAATTAATGCATCTAACACCATCATGTCTGAGCCATCAGGAATCTCGAGCTCATACTCTTTCATATAAGGTGCATTATCGACATCAGGGTTATAACGATAGATTGAAAAAACTTGTTTCATCTCAAATGCTCCTTAGTAAACACGCGCTTTCGGTGGGAAAGCTTCACGATGAACTGGTTTCATATTAACTGGACGCTTCGACATATCTTCCGTATCAGGTGAATAAATCGAATGACATAACCAATTTTCATCATCACGTTCAGGAAAATCTTGACGAGCATGAGCACCACGACTTTCAGTACGGAAATTGGCTGCTTTTGCAGAGCAAAAAGCGGTTTCCATTAAGTTGTCTAATTCTAAACATTCAATACGCTGCGTATTAAATTCTGAAGATTTGTCATCTAAACGCGCATGTTGTAAACGTTCACGAATTTCGGTAAGTTCTTTCATCCCTTCAGCCATCGCTTCACCTTCACGGAATACAGAAAAGTTCATCTGCATACATTGTTGTAGGTCTTTGCGAATTTGCACTGGATCTTCACCTTTTGATGAGCTTTCCCAGCGATTTAAGCGAGTTAAACTGGCTTCTAAGTCTGAGTCAGATGCTTCTTTGCCAAATTGAGTATCGGCCAAGTATTCACCTAAGAATTTACCAGCAGCACGACCAAATACCACTAAATCAAGCAATGAGTTACCACCTAAACGGTTAGCACCATGTACTGAAACACAAGCAATTTCGCCAACAGCAAATAAGCCATCAATAATCTTATCATTACCATCTTTATCAACCGTTAGAGCTTGACCATGTACATTGGTTGGTACACCACCCATTTGATAATGACAAGTAGGAATAACAGGAATAGGCTCTTCAGCAGGGTCAACATGGGCGAATGTTTTCGATAAATCACAAACACCGGGTAAACGTTGATTTAACGTTTCACGACCTAAGTGATCAAGTTTTAATTTAATGTGTGGACCCCAAGGACCATCACAACCACGCCCTTCACGAATTTCAGTCATCATTGAACGTGCAACCACATCACGACCCGCTAAATCTTTAGCGTTCGGTGCATAACGTTCCATGAAGCGTTCACCGTCTTTGTTCAGTAAGTAACCACCTTCACCACGACAACCTTCAGTTACCAGTACACCAGCACCCGCAATACCTGTTGGATGGAATTGCCACATTTCCATATCTTGCATTTGGAAACCAGCGCGTATTGTCATACCAACACCATCACCAGTGTTAATATGTGCATTGGTTGTCGAAGCAAAAATTCGCCCTGCTCCACCGGTTGCTAAAACAGTAGCACGTGCTTTAAAGTAAACAACCTCACCAGTTTCAATACAAATAGCCGTAGCACCAACAACACCGCCATCACTGTTTTTAACTAAATCAAGCGCATACCATTCACTAAACACATTGGTTTCATTTTTTACATTTTGCTGATATAAACAATGCAATAAAGCATGACCTGTTCGGTCTGCTGCTGCCGCTGTACGTGCGGCTTGTTCACCACCAAAATTTTTAGACTGACCACCAAAAGGACGCTGATAAACTTTACCGTTTTCAAAACGAGAAAATGGTAAGCCCATTTTTTCTAATTCTATAACGGCATCAGGGCCTTCTTTACACATATATTCAATAGCATCTTGGTCTCCGATATAATCAGAGCCCTTAACGGTATCGTACATATGTTGTTCCCAATGATCTTCGTGCGCATTACCTAAGGCAACGGTAATACCACCTTGTGCAGATACTGTGTGAGAACGAGTTGGAAATACTTTAGAAATCAAAGCACATGATTGGCCTGATTCTGAAATTGCTAGTGCAGCGCGCATACCCGCACCACCTGCGCCAATAACAATGGCGTCAAATTCTCTTACTGGAACGTTCACTTATACACCCCACACAATTAAAAAGCCTGCTACAAGATACACAAATAAGGTAACAGTAAATATAAATTGTAAACTACCGCGTAATAACGCAGGTTTTACATAATCTGATAGCACTTGCCAAACACCAATCCAAGCGTGTAATAACAAGGCAATTAACGCGACAAGCGTAAATATTTTCACTGTCATATCAGCAAAGAAAGCTTGCCATATTTCATAGGTAATTTCTGGCGCAGAAACAAAGAAGCTCGCCATAAAGATAGTATATAAAGCAAGAATTACTGCACTTGCTCTTAATAAAATAAAGTCGTGTACGCCACTTCGGCCTACAGTTGCAGCATTATTTACCATAACCAAACTCCCGCTAATACTGTAATAATCAACCAAAGCGCAACGATAAACTTAGCCGTAGCATTACCTGAAGATAATTCTTCAAAGTGGCCAAAATCCATCATTAAATGACGAATACCACCAAGTAAATGGTAAGTCAGCGCAGAAATAATTCCTAACATTATAAATTTGAAGAAAAAGCCATCAAATAATGTTTTTATTTGAGCAAATCCTTCAGCAGAAGATAGAGATAAAGAAAGTGTCCACAATAATATGCCGATTGCAAACACCATTATTACACCTGATATACGGTGTAAAATTGAGGCATTGGCTGCAGCGTGCATTTTTATTGTAGTCAGGTCGAGGTTTACTGGACGTTGTTTTTTCACGATTGTTGCCTAAAGAGCGCTAATATCTAAAAAATATTAGTCTTCAACTTTATTTTTTGCTACTCCGATTGATCAAAATCAATATTTTAAGAGTAACCCCCTACGAATTTATGCTTATAATGAGAAAGCAGTATCGCTCACTAATTATAAGGATAAATCCTCTTGATTATATAGAGCGTACAGAATAATTACAAATACGGATTATCGATTTCCTTGCAATTTTAAGTAGTTGCGGCTAATTTTTAACCGTTAATTTTACATATAGTCACTATTCACGATTCTAATACAGATTTAAATTGACTTTATAGGGGCATTTTAGAGTAAAATGCGTCTAATTTTATATTCACAAAACCTGATTAAAATTTCATTTTAATTAAGGCGAAAACCGATAGGGGAATAAAAACATGGCTGAATCTAAAGCCTCACTTAGCATTGATGGGAAAGAGGTAATTGAATTACCTATTCTTTCAGGTACTGCTGGTAACGATGTAATCGATATACGCACTTTAGGCAGTACAGGCTACTTCACTCATGATCCTGGCTTTATGGCAACATCGTCTTGTGAATCTGCAATTACCTTCATAGATGGTGCCAAAGGTATATTACAGCACCGAGGTTATGCTATTGATGACTTAGCAAAAAAAGCAGATTATTTAGAAGTTTGCTATATTTTATTAAATGGTAAAGCGCCAACAAGTGCTGAGTATGAAGAGTTTACACAAATTATTACTAATCATACGATGGTACATCAAAAATTAGTTCACTTTTTCCATGGTTTCTTACCTGATGCCCACCCAATGGCAATGTTATGTGGTGTTGTTGGGGCAATGTCATCTTTTTATCACAGTGATCTAGATATTCATGATCCTGAACAACGCATACGTAGTGCACACCGCTTAATCGCAAAAATGCCAACCATTGCAGCAATGGCTTACAAATACAGTATTGGTCAACCTTTTGTTTACCCTCGTAATGAATTAAATTATGCAGAAAACTTCTTGCATATGATGTTCTCTGTTCCTGCTGAAGAATATAAAGTAAACCCTATTGTTGCTAAAGCAATGGATCGTATTTTTACTTTACATGCCGATCATGAACAAAATGCTTCAACCTCAACCGTACGTTTAGCGGGTTCTTCGGGCGCAAACCCTTATGCTTGTATTGCTGCGGGTATTGCTTCTCTTTGGGGGCCAGCACATGGTGGCGCTAATGAAGCATGTTTAAACATGCTAGAAGAAATTGGCACGGTAGACAGAATTCCTGAGTATGTAGCTAAAGCAAAAGATAAAAGTGATCCATTCCGCTTAATGGGCTTTGGCCATCGTGTTTATAAAAACTTTGACCCTCGTGCTACCGTAATGCGCGAAACTTGCCACGAAGTATTAAAAGAACTCAATATCAATGATCCATTATTAGACGTAGCAATGGAGCTTGAGCGTATAGCACTTGAAGATGAGTATTTCGTTAGCAAAAAACTTTATCCAAACGTCGATTTTTACTCAGGCATTATCTTAAAAGCGATTGGTATTCCAACCAGTATGTTTACCGTTATTTTTGCCATGTCTCGTACCGTTGGCTGGATTTCACACTGGGATGAAATGTTAAGCCAACCAGGCCAAAAAATTGGTCGTCCTCGTCAGTTATATACGGGTGAAGTAAATCGTGAATTTGTACCGATGAAAAATAGATAATTTATTTTTTATTGTTATCATTTAAAAGCCGCATTATGCGGCTTTTTTTATTATAATTCCCCCAATTTATTTTTATATACTCATTATTTTATGTCTGATCATCAACTTAGATTCGGTGGTATTGCTCGTTTATATGGCGAGCAAGGCCTTTTGATGTTACAAAAAGCCCATTTTTGCGTTATTGGTATTGGCGGTGTTGGCTCTTGGGTTGCAGAAGCACTTGCACGCAATGGCGTGGGTAATATTACTTTAATTGATCTTGACGATATCTGTATAACCAATATTAACCGCCAAATTCATGCGTTAACCTCAACAATAGGTCAATCTAAAGTAGAAGTAATGGCTGCACGCATTCAAGACATTAACCCCGCATGCCAAGTACACTGTATTGAAGACTTTGTGACCTTAGATAATCTTAATGAACTGCTTTCTGTACCTTTTGATTACATTATTGATGCCATCGATTCTGTTAATATAAAAGCAGCATTAATTGCTTTTTGTAAACGTAATAAACGTTCAATAATCACGATTGGTGGCGCTGGTGGACAAACTGATCCAACTCAAATAACTCTTTGTGATCTAAGTAAAACTTATCAAGATCCACTACTTGCTAAAGTAAAAAACCTTTTACGCAGAGAATATAATTTTCCACGAGCTGATATTAAAAAGGCCAGTAAACGTAAATTTTCGATTGATGCAGTATTCTCAACAGAACAACTTACTTACCCTACAAGTGACGGGAGTGTTTGCCATGCAAAACAACAAAATGATGGCGCTATGCGCCTAGATTGTAGCGGTGGTTTTGGCGCTACCACGCATGTAACGGCCTGCTTTGCTTTTTTTGCCGTCTCACACAGTATTAAAAAATACCTTAAAAAAAAGCTTAGTTAGTCACTATAGTTCTTTCACGGTTGATTTTATTTTTTTCACGATAGCATTAAGCCCGTTACTTCTTGAAGGGCTTAAATGCGATAATAAACCTAGCTTTTTAAAATAGTCTTCAATATTAAAAGCTAAAATCTGCTCGGCTGTTTTATCATTAAAAGCGGCTAACACGATAACTAATAAACCTTTAATAATTTTAGCTTCGCTATCTGCAGTAAAAATATAAGTATTTTCAACTGTTTTGCTCACATTAAGCCATGCTTTACTTTCACAACCAGTAATTAAGTTTTTTTGGCTACGTTGCTCTGGGGCAAGCTTAGTAAGTTTTTTACTCAAGAGCATAATTTGTCGATGCCGAGCATCCCAACCTTTAAGGCTTGAAAATAAGGCCAGTATATTATCACTATTTATTGTCATGCTCTTTTCATTACCAGAGGCGGTAATAAGCACTCTTTTATCAGTAGATAACTGATAGTTGGTTATTATTTTTTTGAGAGTATCAATAAAAAAGTCAATTTCTGCCTGAGTATTGTATGGCGCCAAAGATAAACGTATAGAGCCTGTTACTTTTAAATATTCCATTAAGGGCATTGCACAATGATGGCCATTACGAACCGCAATACCAAAACTGTCGAGACCACTGGCAATATCCTGATTATGATGCCCTGCAACCGTGAATGAAAAAATACCAATATCGGGACATTCTTCAACTAAAAAGCGTACCTGTGGAATCGTTTTTAAGGCTTGGTAACAATATTGCACCAATTGTTGTTCATAAACGTTAAGGCTTTCATCAAATTGCTTAAGAAAATAAATTGCCTTGGCAAAAGCGATACAACCTGCCACATTAGGCGTACCCGCTTCAAATTTGAACGGTAGATCATTATATGTTGTTTCAGTTAAGGACACTTTTTTGATCATTTCTCCCCCAAGTTGGTAAGGAGACATGGCATTTAACAGCGACTTTCGTCCATAAAGCACGCCAACGCCCATTGGCCCATAAGCTTTATGAGCAGAAAACACATAAAAATCACAATCAAAGGCTTGTACATCAATAGCATAATGAGCAATAGCCTGTGCGCCATCAATTAACGTTAACGCGCCAACTTGTTTCGCTCGCGCAATAATTTTTTCAATAGGGTTTAATTTTCCGATCACATTTGAAACATGACTACAACAGACAATACGAGTGCGCTCATTCACTAATGAATTCAGCTTACTTGTATCAATAATACCTGTGCGAGTCAGTGGTAACACACTAATTGTTGCCCCTGTTTTTTGCGCAACAACTTGCCAAGGTACAAAGTTAGCATGATGCTCTGCATAGCTCAGTAATATTTCATCGCCTTTTTTTAAATTATTAAGCCCCCAACTAGTAGCAACAAGGTTAATCGCCTCTGTTGTACCTTTTGTCCATATTACTTCTTGTATTGATGGCGCATTAATAAATGCTTGTAACACAACCCTTGCTTGTTCGAATTGCGATGTAGCGGCAGCACTTAATTGATAAGAGCCTCGATGCACATTCGCATTTTGCTGCTGATAAAAATTATTTAAACAATCGATAACTACTTGTGGTTTTTGCGTGGTTGCCGCACTGTCAAAATAAATAGAGGCCGCAGAGCCCGCCTCATTATCATTAAAAAAAGGAAAACATTGCCTAAAGGCGAAAGGGTCAAATACGTTCATCAATAATATAGTTATTTTAGAGCTGTTAAGTTCCTTATTATATCATATACAAGGTAATGAATAACTTAACCAATAGCTTTTTTAAAAAAGTACGGTAATCTAAAAGCTGTTGCTTGTTGAGTGTTTATACGAGGAAGGGCTTTATTTATTAGGGTCGTACATAAAAAGACGATTGCAACTAAAAATAAGCAACAAACGCTTTTATCTCGAACAAAACTCGATCGTAAAAGATCAATATAAGCCCAGATTATTCTTCGCTTAATTGTTCTTTATCGACTATAACTAAAGGTAAGGAATAAAATAGGGTAATAAGTAGTATGGTTCTTTATTCTTGGTATAAAAATCAGCACACAGATAAGAGCAAAGATCAAAAAATAAAAAGTGAAGCAAGAAGAAACAGGCAGTTAATGAATTATAGTTGTTGGCCAACTACACAAGTTATTTTCACTAAAGAGCAAACAACTACAGCGAATGTTCAAAAGCAAAATAACGAGAGTTTTTTTACTATACAAGATATTAACTGGCAAGATTTATCATTTGAAAAGTAACCTTCAACCACAAGAATTAATATTGATTATCACTTTGCGTAATAATGTCTGAATTTTAGCGTAGCTGGTAAGCCTTTAACATAGCACTAGCGACCACTTTCTTAGATGGATTGCTATTATTTTTCTCCTAATAGAGAAGCATGTTCGGTTTGCTGCTTGGCTAAAGCCAGTGTTAAGTTATAGCGAAAGCTTGGCATAAAAAAGTGGTTGTTTTTATTTAATAATTGAATATAAACTGGCGGAAAAGGATTTTCGTTATAGCGTAGTTGTGTCGCATAAGCAAGGGGCTTAAAAGCAAAAACCCCCCCTTTAGCACAAGTCTCTGCAGGAAAAACTCCTACATGCTTATGGTAACGCGCTGGCGTACCTAACAGCCAGGTGTTGGCTGGTGAATTAGCGTTTGCTTGTAATATAGGAGTATCATGCTTAATTTGATCAGCCCAAGGTATTCGCGCTAAAAGCTGTTGACGAATTTTAGCACGATCTCCTTGGTATATTCGCTCCAGTGTAACAATATTATAAGAAAAGGGATTAGTTTGTCTTTGTTGACACAGTTGATGATGAGAGGCTAATGGGTATTCATCAATAAAGCCAAGCAAGTGAGAAATTTCATGGGCAAACACATCTACATTGTCTTTGCTATCTAAATAAATCATGCCTAAATGAACATTAGCCCCCCCTTGAGGTAAAAGTAGCCCTAAATATTTACTGTGGATACTATTAGCTTTTGTTAACCACGTTGCCTCATTACAACGAATCGCTTCACCAGTTTTAGCCTTACAATCAAGTTCAGTTTTTGCAATGTAACGTACGGGTGAAAAGCACACAAAACCAGCTAAGGGGTGTTGTTGAAATTGAGCAATAAGTTGTTCTGTTTTAGCCAGATCTGCTAATCGTGTTGCAAAAAATTGAATAGTATTTTCACATTTTGGCGTTACTATTGCCTGTTGTTCACGATCAGAAGGCATAATTTGATAACGATTAAGTTGTGCTAAAAGTAAACGACCTGATTCACTTTGGGATAAATTAAGTGATGTACGCTTGATTAAAGCTAGACTCTGCTGCCATTTACCTTGATCTACAAGTACTTTAATATACAGAATCGCTTGTTCTAATGAGTAATGATTAATGGGTGAGAGTAAATTTTCAGCTTGGGTTAATTGTTCTTGTATATAATACCAATTAGCTAGCGCGGTTAATGCGTGAGTAGAGCCAAGTTTTATGGCTTGCTGGTACCAAAATATTATTTTATTTATTAACTGCGGTTCGTAAGTTTGCTGATATTTTTTTTGATAAAACTGTGCTAATAAAAAAGCATATTCTGGCTGCTTTTTAGCTAATTCAATAGTGTAATTTAGCCAATTAGCACTTCCCTTTTGTGCTGATTTTTGCTTTATAGTAAGTGCTATAATGGAGTTTTTTGCTAAAGCACTCGATAATTGTGCTTTGCTATAGTTATGACTAAGTAGTTGCTGATTTAAGTAATTTAATAAAGAAAATGAGCTTGATGATAAAATAAACATCAAACTCATTACCAATAAATACTTATAATTAACTTGTTTCAATGCCATAAATGCACTTATGCTTATTCCCCATCTTTAAGCCTATCTAGCTCTAAACGGGCATACCTATGCTCAACAAATTCATACACATTGGTGCTCAACGCAAGTTTAAAATAATTTGCAGCAATACTTTTTTCTCCATAAAGTAGACTTAACTTGCCTAAATAAAAATAAGCTTCACATAAACGTTCTGTTAACGCTTGTTGACTCGTTAAACCATAAGGTAATGCTTGTGTAAATTCAGCCAAAGTGATTTCATTTAAATAGAGCTTAATTAAACTTTTTGCCCATACATTATCATCAACATACTTTGCTTTTTCTTGTAGGTTTTTTATTGCCAAAGCAGGGTCAACTTCAATTTCGGCTAAATACAGCCATAACAAACGGTAAGGATCGGTACTTTTTTGTTGATGAAATTCATTTAAATCAACAATAGCTAACTGCGGGCGACCACCATAATACAAAGCTATACCGCGATTAAAGTAGGCATATTTATGATCAGGATTTAAATCAAGAGCAGAATCAAAAGCATCATAAGCTTGGGTATATTCTTGCATTTGCGTAAATTGAATACCTAAAAAATTATAGGCGTCATACAAATTAGGCTTTAAACGTAGAGCTCGATTAAAGTCAAGCCGAGCTAAATTAGTTAAGCCAACACTATCGTAACGCACACCACGGTCGTAGTATAACTCTGCTCGCTGCTCATTGGTTAATTCTGCTCGTTGAATAATATCGGTTAATCGAGCAATGGCCAATTCACTTTTGTAATTAGTTGGCAATGGCTCTGCAATAATCAGTTGTTCCATTGCCATATTTTTATGAGAGGTTGATGGTAAACTACTACAAGCCTGTGTTAATAACACCAATAAAATAGCGATAACTTTCATTATTAATTTCAAAAAATACCTTCCTAGCAAACAGTTTAAACATAAAAGGGAGCCTAAAGCTCCCTTTTTATTATAACCTTTAGGTTATATTACTCAGCAGATTCCGTAGTGGCTGCTGATTTTTCGAGTGCTTCTTTAATACTTAAACGTACACGACCTTGACGGTCAACTTCAAGTACTTTTACTTTAACTTCTTGACCTTCTTTAAGTACATCACTGACATTGTTAATGCGCTCTTCAGATATTTGAGAAATATGTACTAAACCATCTTTACCCGGTAATACATTAACAAAAGCACCAAAATCAACAATACGTACAACTTTACCCGTATAAATTTGACCCACTTCAATCTCAGCCGTTAGCGCTTGAATACGCGCAATAGCATCTTTGGCTTGCTCATTATCAGTAGCCGCAATTTTAACAGTACCATCATCATCAATTTCGATAGTAGTACCTGTTTCTTCTGTTAACTGACGAATCGTTGCACCGCCTTTACCAATAATGTCACGGATCTTATCTTGACTCACTTTCATGGTGTGAATGCGAGGTGCAAATTCAGAAATATCATTACGATGCCCTTTAATCGCTTCATCCATAACACCTAAGATATGCACACGAGCCGCTTTTGCTTGGTTTAGCGCTATTTGCATGATCTCTTGTGTGATACCTTCTATTTTGATATCCATTTGCAGCGCAGTAATACCATTGTTAGTACCTGCTACTTTAAAATCCATATCTCCTAAGTGATCTTCATCACCTAAAATATCAGAAAGTACAACAAAGCTATCACCTTCTTTCACTAAGCCCATAGCAATACCCGCTACAGAATCTTTAATTGGTACACCTGCATCCATTAATGCTAATGAGGTACCACAAACAGAAGCCATAGAGCTAGAACCATTTGATTCTGTTATTTCAGACACAACTCGTACTGAATACGGAAATTCTTCCATTGTTGGCATAACCGCAGCAATACCACGTTTAGCAAGACGACCATGACCAATCTCACGACGCTTAGGAGAGCCAACAAACCCCGTTTCACCCACACAATAAGGAGGAAAGTTATAGTGCAACATGAAATTATCTGTTTTTTCACCCATGATAGTGTCAAGACGTTGGGCATCACGTTGTGTGCCTAATGTGGCAATAACTAAGGCTTGTGTTTCGCCGCGTGTAAATACCGCACTACCATGCGTTCTAGGTAAAACACCTGTCATGACATCTAGCGCACGGATCATTTCAGGATCACGACCATCAATACGAGGCATGCCTGATGTAATACGACCACGAACAACTTTTTTCTCTAAGTCATGGAAAATATTTTTAGCTTCTTGTTCATCAAGCGCTTCATCTTCACTTAATAATTGCTCAAGTACTGCTGTTCTGATCTCAGCAATTTTCTCATAGCGCTCTGCTTTTTCGGTAATTTGATAAGCGTCATTTAATTTATCGCTAGCTAATTCAGCAATTTTTTCTGCTAACGTAGCGTTTACTTCTGGCGCTGTCCATTCCCATGCAGGAGTATTCACTTCTGCTTTGAATTCTTTAATAGCATTTACAGCAACTTGCATTTGCTCATGACCGTAAACAACTGCACCTAACATCACTTCTTCAGAAAGAACATCAGCTTCTGACTCAACCATTAATACCGCTGATTCAGTACCTGATACAACCAAATCTAACTGACTATTTTCTAATTCTGATTGTAATGGGTTTAATACATATTTTCCGTCAGTATAACCAACACGCGCAGCTCCAACAGGGCCATTAAATGGAATACCTGAAATAGATAACGCGGCTGAAGTACCGATTAATGAAATAATATCAGGTGAAATTTCAGGGTTAACAGAAATAACCGTAATAATCACTTGTACTTCGTTAGTAAAACCTTCTGGAAATAGTGGGCGAATTGGGCGATCAATTAAGCGAGCAATAAGAGTTTCTTCTTCACTAGGACGACCTTCACGCTTGAAAAAACTGCCTGGTATTTTACCCGCAGCATAGGTTCTTTCTTGATAATTTACAGTTAACGGGAAAAAGTCTTGCCCCGCTACCGCTTCTTTTTTACCAACAACGGTAACTAATACGCAAGTATCATCCATACTTGCCATAACTGCGGCAGTTGCTTGGCGAGCGATTACGCCCGTTTCTAATGTTACTTTGTGTTGACCAAACTCAAATGTTTTTGTAATTGGAGTCACTTTTTATTCCTTATTTTTTAGGATGTTCTGCCAATCTGTACAATTATTTATTTACTCAGTGCTTATTAGCAAAAGTAAGCAAATAATTATACAGTTTGGCGATTAATAAATTTTAAGCACGCACATTATACTAGCCTTAAAGACATTTACTAGCGTGAAAGTAATTTTTTGCCAACAAAAAAGGAGCCGAAGCTCCCTTTAGTTCAATGCATTGTCTATAAATTAACGACGTAAGCCTAATTTAGTAATTAACGACTTGTAACGCTCAACATCTTTGCGCTTAAGGTAGTCAAGTAATTTACGACGTTGACTAACCATGCGTAATAAACCACGACGTGAATGATGATCATGGATATGCTCTTTGAAGTGACCTTGAAGGTGGTTAATTTGCGTTGTTAATAATGCAACTTGTACTTCTGGTGAACCTGTATCACCTTCTGATTGTGCGTATTCAGCAACTAATGCTGCTTTTTGTTCTGCATTTAAAGCCATTTTTATTTACCTTAGTGTATTAAATTTTGTCTATTTAGTTTCATAAATAAACTTTTTAAACCTCACCTAGCCAAACACTAATTCAGCGAAGGTGACGAAAGAGCGCGTATTCTATCAGTACGTAAGAGAAATGCAACTGAAAGTTATGTTTCTGCAACAACAATACGCTTAGGTGCCACTAAACCATCATCATTAATTTGTCCAACACCAATAAACTCAGCTGCATCACAATGATTTTTATCGCCAATAAACACTTGCACTAGACCATCAATAGGCGCATTACTGACTTGTACTGGGTTACCATGACGTAAAAAGTTAGCTGACATATCATCTACATAAACTTTTTCAAGCCCCACTACTGCTGTTTCCATCGGTAAAAGTAATGGGTCAAGTAAACTTGAGGGCGACACTTGCGCTTGGTTAGCTTGTTCAAGTAAAGCTTCAAGCTGCGCTAAAGTAACCATTGCATCAACTGGGTAGCTACCTACGGCAAGCCTTCTTAATTGAGCGACATGAGCGCCACAGCCTAATAACTCACCTAAATCATCTATAATAGTACGAATATAAGTGCCTTTTGAAACATGAATTTCAAGTTCAATTTCATCATGTTCAAAGCGTAATAACTCAAGGCGAAAAACAGTAATATTACGCGCTTCTCTAGGCACTTCTATCCCTTCTCGAGCGTATTTATATAATGGTTTTCCCTGATATTTTAATGCAGAATACATTGAAGGTACTTGCTCAGTTGTGCCGCGAAAATGCTCAAGTGCTGTTGCTAACTGCTCTGCACTCACTTGCACAGGCTTTTTAGCAACCACGTCACCATCAGCATCACTGGTGGTAGTACGAATACCTAATTTGGCTGTTACTTGATAAGTTTTATCTGTATCGAGTAAAAATTGAGAAAATTTTGTACCTTCACCTAAACAGATAGGCAACATACCCGTTGCCAACGGATCTAAAGCGCCTGTATGACCCGCTTTTTGTGCAAAATAGATGCGTTTAACCGCTTGTAAGGCATGATTTGATGACATTTCGTAAGGTTTATCAAGCAACAAAACACCATTGACAGGGCGTCCTTTTCTACGCTTTGCCATTTACTCATTTTCCTCGTTATTTACTTCGTTAGACAAGTTACCTTCATCTTCTAAATGTTTATCACTTGCAACCGCTTGATCAACCAGTGCCGCCATGCGTACACCTTCAGCCATCGATTTGTCATAAACAAAGCGTAATTGCGGCATAATGCGTGCTCTTAATTGCTTAGCAAGTAAGCTTCTAATAAAGCCTGCCGCTTCATTTAATACGGTAATTGACTCTTTTATTTCATTGTCATCATTAGTTAAAAAGGTCACGAAAACTTTGGCATAGGCAAGATCTCGGGTAACTTCCACATCAGAAACCGTAGTCATACTTAACCGCGGATCTTTTACTTCTCGCATTAAAATTAAAGCGATTTCTTTTTGAATTTGCTGACCAACACGATCAGTACGGGCATATTCTCTAGCCATAAAAACTCCTAACAAAACCATAATATATATAGTTTTTTATAGCAAAAAATGGAGGCTAAGCCCCCATTTTAAAGTAAATTATCAACGTTTAGCTCAACGCTAATTTATAATAAGATAACGCTATAATGTACGCTTAACTTCTACAGTCTCAAATACTTCGATTTGATCGCCTACTCTTACATCATTATAGTTTTTCACACCGATACCACATTCGGTACCACTGCGAACTTCTTGTACATCGTCTTTAAAACGACGTAACGATTCAAGCTCACCTTCATAAATAACGACATTATCACGAAGTACACGAATTGGCGCACTACGCTTCACGATACCTTCAGTGACCATACAACCTGCAATGGCACCAATTTTAGGTGACTTAAAGACATCACGAACTTCTGCAAGACCTATAATTTCTTGCTTAAACTCAGGTGCTAATAAGCCACTCATCGCTTGTTTAACTTCATCAATTAAGTTGTAAATGACGCTGTAATAGCGTAAATCAATATTTTCAGCTTGAATTATTTTACGCGCAGAAGCATCGGCACGTACATTAAAACCAATAACAATAGCATTTGAAGCTGCAGCAAGTGAAGCATCTGTTTCAGTAATACCACCAACACCGCTACCGATAATTTTCACTTTAACTTCATCCGTTGATAGTTTTGTAAGTGAATCTGAGATAGCTTCAAGTGAGCCTTGTACATCAGATTTAAGTACAATATTCACTTCACTAACATCACCTTCTGCCATATTAGAGAACATATTTTCTAATTTGGCTTTTTGTTGACGAGCTAGTTTAACATCTCTAAATTTACCTTGGCGATATAATGCTACTTCACGTGCTTTACGCTCATCTTTTACAACGGTAGCTTCATCACCCGCTTGTGGTACGCCACTAAGACCTAAAATTTCAACAGGAATTGAAGGGCCAGCTGATTTAATCGCTTTACCATTTTCATCACGCATAGCGCGAATACGACCATATTCTAAACCACAAAGTACAATGTCACCTTGCTTCAAGGTACCTTCTTGCACCAAAATGGTTGCAACAGGGCCACGGCCTTTATCAAGTTTTGATTCGATAACGACACCGCTTGCCATTTTATCAACAACCGCTTTCAACTCTAAAACTTCAGCTTGTAATAAAACAGAATCAAGTAATTCATCAATACCTTGGCCTGATTTTGCTGAAACATGAACAAATTGCACATCACCACCCCAATCTTCTGGAATAATGTCATGTTGAGCTAATTCATTTTTAACACGATCAGGGTCAGCCGTTTCTTTATCAATTTTGTTTACCGCAATAATAATAGGTGCGCCAGCTGCTTTAGCATGTTGAATAGCTTCAACAGTTTGCGGCATAACACCGTCATCGGCAGCGACAACAATAATAACAATATCGGTTGCCTTAGCACCACGTGAACGCATTGCGGTAAACGCCGCATGACCTGGAGTATCTAAGAACGTGATCATGCCATGACCCGTTTCTACATGATAAGCACCGATATGTTGTGTAATTCCACCTGCTTCTGCATCAGCAACTTTAGCTTTACGAATATAGTCAAGTAATGAGGTTTTACCGTGATCAACATGCCCCATAATAGTCACTACAGGTGCACGAGAAATCGCTTCACCAGCGTCTCCACGATCTTGTAATACATCTTCTTCAAGTGCGTTTTCTTTAACTAAAATAACTTCATGCCCCATTTCTTCAGCAACCAGTGCAGCTGTTTCTTGGTCAATCACTTGGTTAATGGTTGCCATAGCGCCCATTTTAAACATAGCTTTTACTACTTCAGCCCCTTTCACTGACATTTTATCAGCTAAGTCAGCCACTGAAATAGTTTCGCCAATACGTACTTGCTTGTTTTTTACTTCAACGGGTTTTTGGAAACCATGCTGCAAGCTTTTCGGTGCAGACAACGTTTGTTTTCCTTTGCCTTTACCTTTACCCATTTTGGCATTTTTATCTTGAGCAGCTTTTTTCTTCTTACGACGACGCCCACCACTCGCTTCTTCATCAACCTTATCTTCAGCTTCTTGTGCATAAACTGATGAGGTTAAATGTACAACTTCTTTTTCTTTTGCTTTGCGCGCTTCTTCTTCCGCTTTCCAACGGGCTTCATTTTCTTCTGCTAAACGTTTAGCTGCTTCTGCTGATTCACGCGCTTCTTGCTCGGCTTTGGCTAACGCTTCAGCTTCTTGTTGTAAACGTAATTTTTTAGCTTCTTCAGACTCAACAATAGGCTCTGGTGCTTTTTGCTTAGGTTTACTTTCATCAATCTCTTTAGCTTTTTCTTTCGCGGCTGCTTTCGCTTTTTCTTCGGCTTCACGCTTAGCTGCTGCTGCCGCTTTCGCATTTTCTCGCTCTTTTTCTGCTTTTGCTTTCGCTTCTTCTGCCGCTTTTGCTTCTTCCGCCGCTTTTGCTTCTGCGGCAGCTTTTGCTTCTGCGGCCGCTTTTGCTTCAGCTTCCGCTTGTGCTTGTACTAATTGTTGTTCTTCAAGTTCTGTACGTTTTACGTAAGTACGTTTTTTGCGTACTTCAACTTGTACTGATTTGGCTTTAGCACCAGAACCAATTTTTAATGTTGATTTTTTCTTGCGATTGAGTGTCATACGACTAGGACTTGCCGATGAGCTATCGCCATGTTGTTTTTTCAAAAAACTCAATAGAGTTTCTTTTTCTTGCTGAGTTACTGAGTCAGACGCTGATTTTTTAATGCCTGCTTGTGCTAGTTGTTTAACTAACTTATCAACAGGTGTACCGACTTCATCGGCAAGTTGCGCTACTGTTACTTCTGCCATCTATAATTTACCCCTGTTAACCTTATTCTTCGTTAAACCAACAAATATTACGTGCTGCCATAATTAATTCGCCGGCTTTCTTTTCATCTAATTCTTCAATATCAGCAAGTTCATCAACGCCTTGCTCTGCTAAATCTTCTAACGTAACAACACCACGACTTGCTAATACATAGGCAAGGTGTTTATCTAACCCTTCTAGAGCTAATAAATCAGCGGCAGGCTCCATATTTTCGAGTGATTCTTCGCTAGCTAGTGCTTGTGTTGTTAATGCCGCTTTTGCACGTTCTCTTAATTCTTCAACCAGATCTTCATCAAAACCGTCAATTTCAAGTAACTCCGCAACAGGAACGTAAGCGATTTCTTCTAAGGTAGTGAAACCTTCATCTGCAAGCACTAAAGCAAAGTCTTCATCAATGTCTAAGTGTTCCGTAAATAAATTCAGTACTTTGTCATTTTCAGCTTGATGCTTTTCATTCATTTCTTTAACGGTCATCACGTTAAGTTCCCAACCAGTTAGTTGGCTTGCTAAACGTATATTTTGTCCACCTCGACCAATAGCCATCGCTAAGTTATCTTCTTCAACCGCAATATCCATTGTGTGTTTATCTTCATCAACAATAATAGAAGCAACATCGGCCGGCGCCATAGCATTAATAACATATTGTGCGGGGTTATCATCAAATAAGACGATATCAACACGTTCACCATTTAATTCACTTGATACCGCTTGTACGCGTGAACCACGCATACCAACACAAGCACCTACCGGATCAATACGCTTGTCGTTGCTTTTTACGGCAATTTTGGCACGAGAACCTGGATCTCGTGCCGCACCTTTAATATCAAGCATTTCTTCGCCAATTTCTGGCACTTCTACACGAAACAGCTCGATTAACATTTCAGGTTTGGTACGGGTAATAAATAATTGCGCACCTCGCGCCTCTGGTTTAATGTCGTACAATAAACCACGAACACGATCGCCAGGACGAAACATTTCACGCGGGATCATATCATCACGCATAATAACAGCTTCAGCATTGTTACCTAAATCAACAATAACGCTTTCACGGTTAGCTTTTTTTACAATGCCGGTAACAAGTTCGCCTAACTGTTCTTGATAAGCATCAACAACTAACGCTCGTTCAGCTTCTCGTACCTTTTGTACAATAACTTGTTTGGCTGTTTGTGTGGTGATTCGGTCAAACTTAACCGACTCGATTTGTTCTTCAATATAATCCCCAACTTGAATATCAGGGTTATCTAATTGCGCCGCTGCTACACTAATTTCTGACCATGGGTTTTCCATTACTTCGCCAGCATTTTCATCTACAACGCGCCAACGACGAAATGTATCAAATTCCCCTGTTTTACGATCTATTTCAACACGAACTTCAATATCGCCTTCATATTTCTTTTTAGTGGCGGTTTCTAATGCAGTTTCCATCGCTTGAAAAATGCTTTCACGGGGTAATGCTTTCTCATTTGAGACAGCATCTACAACCAGTAATACTTCCTTAGACATGCTACCTAGCCTCTCTTTCAATAATAACTTAGCAACTAAATTACCAAGCTATTTACGTTTATTCTTACTCTGAACAATAGCGTTTATTGATCAAACTCTGTTTTACAAATATGCATTTCATATAAGTATGTTATTAATTAGTCAAACCTTGGAACAAGGTTACCTTTTTCAATATTATTAACATTTAATGAGTAATCTTCACCGTCAACAACAATAATAATATTGTCACCTTCTATTGCGGCTAACTCACCTTTAAATTTTCGTCGCCCATTAAGTGGTATCGACAATTTAACATTGACCGTTTCACCAATAATGGCCTCATAATGAGATTTATTAAATAAAGGCCTATCTAACCCCGGTGATGAAACTTCTAAGTTGTATTCTGTGCTAATTGGATCTTCAACATCTAATACTGCACTCACTTGACGACTGACTTCTGCGCAATCATCAACTGTAATACCATTTTCATGTTCGATATATATGCGTAGAACTGAATGTTTACCGGCACTAATAAATTCAATACCTAATAATTCTTTACCCGTTTCTTCAACGGCAGGACGTAACATTTCAGTTAGCTTATCTTCAAACTTTGCCAATACCCTTCTCCATAAACAAAAGGCCTAGAAACAAAAAAAGGGCATTAAGCCCAGCGAAATAACTTCTTTTGCTGCTGTTGTATGCTGTTTTTAGCATACAAAAAAGCCCCTAAATTGGGGCTCTATTTACTAGGTTAGATACCCAGTTAGCGTTTTTTAACAATACTATTTACAGTATACTGTGATCTAATATTGTTTGTTTAAAAAGCAACACCCCAATAATAAAAATATCGCTTTAAAAAATGCAAAAATTTAAGCAGGCGAATTATATAAGGCGCAGATAGTTAACGCAAGAAAAAAACACTTATTTGCTAAACTAAGCCCAAGGTAGTGTCATGCTCAACGACTTTTTAAACAAAGAAATGAATTATCCAAGCATTATCTGCCTTCTTTTTAATGGCGAAAATAAAATTAAAATCAAACGGTTACCAAGAAAAAACCCAAACAAATGTTAACACTGCTTTTACATTCACTCCAAACATGTTAACAACTCACCAGCGTAAGTACAGCTGAATATATATTTTTACTCTCGGCGCAAATCTGATATTTTAAGAATAATTTAAGTATTTATCTTTCAAGTGGTTAGTAAATACTCAACAATGTGTTATAAAGTGTTATATACAGGTAAGTAGTTTATTTTATTATTTTAGTTAAGGTTATTTATACGCTTATGTACTCTTACACTCAGTTACTTCTTAGAAATCTTCTTTTTGCTGTACTTTTTATTCTTGGTATTGCAGCTGTAAGCTTATTTCTATTTACTGAACATATTAGTGACAAACAGTCATTACAAAAAGAGCTGATCACAACAATTGCAAAACAAGTAACGGTTGAAGATAATGCTAAAAACCTTGTGCATATACTGAGTAACTTTGCCGCTTTTACCCTATTAGATATTTCCACACAAAATGGTGATAAGCTTTATTTTAAAAAAGCACCTGCAACAACTTTACCTTTATTCGCTTTACTGCAACCTGAGCCTAGCGCAATTCATATTGCAGAAAAAAAACTGAATATTACCTTTCAAATTGATTACCAAAAAGATTTTTATTTTCTTTTAAAGTTATTGTTAATTCTTAGTGGCATTATTCTAGCTTTTGCAATGCTGGCTGCTCAACTTAGTAAACGACGTTATCAAAATGTTTACAGTGACATTAAAAATAAGATAAAAAACCAACTTGCTTTAGTTGCTAACGATAAAAATATTAAAGAGAAAGATCTTGTAGGTTTAACTGAGCTAAAACAAGAGTTTGATAAAATACAAAAAATTATTAAACGCCACCAAAAAAGCTCTCAAGATTTTGAACATCAAGCCTTTACCGATCAATTAACAGGCTTAAATAATCGTAATAAATTTGTACACTTTTTTGAAAGCCAAGTAGATAAAAATGGCAATGTTCAATTTGGTATTTTGTTAATTACTCGCTGCTCAGAGTTACAAACAATTAATAAAATTCGCGGCTTTAGTGAAGGCGACCGCTATATCTGTAAAGTTGCGAAAATTATGCAATCTACAGCATCTGCTTATCCTCGAGCACAAGTTTTTAGAATGAATAGTTCAGATTTTGCAACCATTTTACCGAATATGGCTTTAGAAGCAGGTGAAAAATATGCCAAAGAGTTAATGGATAGGTTTAATGAGTATCAACATGCTTCAGATCTTGATTCTGTTGCCTATACAGGGCTAGTTCCCTTCACTTGGCAGTCACCTTTAGGTGAGTTATTAGCATTAGCCGATACCAGTATCAGTGTGGCACAAACACAGAACCTAAATTCATGGTTCCACCAAAAAGACGTTGAGTTACATAAAAATAACAGCATTAATTACGGTAACCAAAACTGGCGACAAGAAATTGAAAATGTACTAGCTAATAATAATGTGAAGTTATTAGTGCAACCTATTCAACCTATCTCACGAAACTCAAAAGTTTATGGTGAGATTTTAGCGCGCTTTTTAAATTCAAATGATGAAATGTTACCAACAGCTTCTTTTATCGCCATGGCTGAAAAACTCGACAAAATTGTTGCTATTGATCGTTTGATTATTGAAACGGCTATAGAAGAAATTAAGCACAAAAATTTACTCGATAAAAGCTTTGGTTTAAATATTAGTGCACGCTCGATCAGTGATGAGCACTTTCTTATTTGGTTAGAGCGCCGTTTGTTAAAAGAAAACCATATTGCTTCACGTCTAGTGTTTGAAATTACTGAATTTGGCTTACAGCAAAATATCAAAAGTAGTAAACGCTTTATTGACATGATACATAGAACAGGGGCTCGTATTACGGTAGAACGTTTTGGTGTTGGCTTAACTTCTTTCAAATTTTTCAGAGAGTTAACACCTGATTTCATCAAAATGGACAGCACTTACACCCGCGATATTGATGAAGATAAAAATAATCAATATTTCTTACGCTTAATGGTTGATTTAGCGCACCGATTAAGTATTAACGTACTTGCTGAAAGTGTTGAAACACTTGAAGAAAAACATACACTAGAAAAACTTTTTATTGACGGTTGCCAAGGATATTACATTAGTAAACCAACATCGTTATAATGGTGTTTACGATAAAAATGAATAACCCTACGACTCTTATGTTGTTATCTGCTTCATAAAATCAGATAATACTAACAACTTTATGACTGTATTCATTACTAAAAATGACTGATTATCTACTGCTGCTTGTCGGCACAGTATTAGTAAATAACTTTGTATTAGTTAAATTTCTTGGCTTATGTCCTTTTATGGGCGTTTCATCACGTGTTGAAACGGCTATAGGCATGTCATTTGCAACAACTTTTGTGATGACCTTAGCCTCACTACTAAGTTATTTAGTTAATAGCTACATTCTTGCCCCACTTGGCTTAGAATACTTAATAACTATGGCATTTATTCTAGTCATTGCCGTTGTAGTGCAATTTACTGAAGTAGTGGTACATAAAACCAGCGCCAGCCTTTATCGTACATTAGGTATATTTTTACCTCTAATAACAACAAATTGTGCAGTATTGGGGGTTGCTTTATTAAACTTTTATCAACAACATAACTTTTTTGAATCAATTATTTATGGTTTTGGCGCTGCCGTTGGCTTTTCTTTAGTGCTCATCATGTTCTCAGCTATGCGCGAAAAGCTAGCAAATGCTGATGTTCCAACACCTTTTAAAGGCCCTGCAATTGCAATGATCACCGCAGGATTAATGTCTTTAGCCTTTATGGGCTTTACTGGATTAGTGAAATTTTAATGACTATTGTACTGGCTATTTTAGTATTAGGTGGTATTTCACTGCTATTTGGCGCCTTGCTGGGTTATGCAGCGGTCAAATTCAAAGTTGAAGCAGACCCCTTAGTAGATCAACTTGATGCTTTATTACCACAAACACAATGTGGGCAATGCGGTTATCCGGGTTGTAAACCTTACGCCGAAGCGATTGCCAATGGTGAAGCTATCAACAAGTGTGCACCCGGTGGTGAAGATACTATCAAAAAAATAGCAGACTTAATGGGAGTCGATGTACAGCCTTTAGACGAAAGTCACGCTGAAGATAATAGCCCTAAAGTAGCTTTTATTATTGAAGAAGACTGCATTGGCTGTACTAAGTGCATTCAAGCTTGCCCTGTTGATGCCATTATAGGAGCAGCAAAACAAATGCACACTATTATTGCTGATGAATGCACGGGTTGTGATTTATGTGTTGCACCTTGCCCCGTTGACTGTATAAAGATGATCCCGATTAAACAAACAACACAAAATTGGCAATGGCACCTTAACCGCATTGCTATTACTGAAATTCATGATGATGAAAACCTTGATGATAGTAACAAACATCAAGATAACAATAAGGTGAAGGCATCATGAGTTCCATTATTTCACGTATAAAAAAAGGCCAATGGTGGAAATTTCACGGCGGTATTCATCCTCCGCAACAAAAACATTTCACCTATAACAAACCTATTCGCAATATTGCTATGCCAGAAGAGTTAATTCTGCCGCTAAAACAGCATATTGGCCAAAAAGGTGAATTAATTGTTAGTGTTGGTGACAAAGTATTAAAGGGGCAGCCCTTAACACAAAGCCACCATCCAATGGCGGTACCGATTCATGCCCCAACAAGTGGTACTGTCAAAGCAATACATGATGCTCCTGTAGCTCACCCTTCAGGGTTTAATGAACCCTGCTTGTTTTTAGAACCTGATGGCAATGACACGTGGAAAAAACGTGTATTGTGTGAAAACTACCAACAACTTTCTCACCAAGCCATTATAGATAAAATTGCCAATGCAGGTATTGCTGGTATGGGTGGCGCAGGTTTTCCATCACATATAAAACTCAATACTAAACCTGAAATTGAATTTCTGATCATCAATGGCGCTGAGTGTGAACCTTATATTACCGCTGATGATCTCTTGATGCGTGAGCACTGCAATACTATTGTTGAAGGCATAAAAATACTCGATTATATACTCAAACCTCAACATATATTGATTGCGATAGAAGATAATAAACCAGAAGCAATAAAAGCCATACAACAGGCAAGTGCCAACGAAAATAATATTCAAGTTTGTGTTATACCGACAAAATACCCCACGGGAGGCGAAAAACAGCTGATAAAAACGTTAACAGGGCAAGAAGTCCCTCATGGCGCATTACCGAATAGCTTAGGCATAGTGATGCAAAATGTAGCAACCTGTTTTGCCATTGCTGAAGCCGTTATTGATGATATTCCGCTTATTCGTCGCGTAGTTACCGTAACAGGTAAGGCAGTAGAGAAGCCACAAAATGTATGGGCGCTTTTAGGTACCCCCGTTAAACATTTATTAACACAGTGTCAGTATCAACCTCAACCTAAAGAACACTTAATAATGGGCGGCCCCATGATGGGCTTTAGCTTGCCTAATAGTTACGTAGGAATTATTAAAACCACTAACTGTATTTTAGCGCCAACAGCTAAAGAAATTCCCAACGAAGATAACGAAGTAGAATGTATTCGCTGTGGGCAATGTGCTGATGTTTGCCCAAGCCAGCTATTACCTCAAGAATTACAATGGCATGCTAAAGCTAAAAATTATGATCAACTTACAAAGTATAATTTATTTGACTGTATTGAATGCGGAGCCTGTGCCTATGTGTGCCCTAGTCAAATACCTTTAGTTTATTATTATCGTATTGCTAAAGCCGAAATAAGATATCAACAACAACAAGAGTTAAAAGCAGAAAAAGCTAAAGCTCGTTTTGAAGCACGTAAAAAACGTTTAGCTCTAGAAAAAATAAAACGTGAAGAAAAACACCGCAAAGCCGCAGAAGCTCGTCGAGCTGCAATGAATAGTAATAGTGCTGAAGCACAGAGCGCTAAGTCAGCTGTTGCGGCTGCTTTAGCACGTGCTAAAGCGAAAAAAGCTCAGACAGCTGAACAACAAGAAAGCAGTAAAAGCCAAGAAAACATCGTTGAAAAAAACACTTCAGATAAAAAATCTGCTGTAGCTGCTGCTATTGCCCGTGCTAAGGCCAAAAAATCAAAAACAGCACCTAAAGTAGAAGAAGTAGTAGAAAAAACCAATAAACCAGCTAAGGCAGCGGCCACTCAACAAGAAGCCGTACCCGCTGTTGACAGTAAAAAAGCCCAAGTAGCCGCTGCGATTGCTCGCGCTAAAGCGAAAAAAGAAACTCAAAATAAAACAACGAAAACAACGAAAACAACAAAAGCAGATCAAACCAAAAGTAGTAATACAACCACTGCTAAGCCTGATGCAACAAAAGCAACAAAAACAGTAACCAAGAAAACCGCTGAAAAACAAAAGGCAACAAGTAAAAAAACTCAAAGCAAAGCAAAACCCGCAGCGAGCACAACGAAAAAGGTTACAGCAAAAGCGAAAGCAGCCCCTAAAAGAACAACGGCTAACCAAAAGGTGACAAAAGATACCAAAACCAATGACAATGAAAAAACAAATAACATAGCTGTAACTTCAGCAGAAAATGCAGAGATAAAAGCACAAAAAATAAAAGCCGCAGTTGCCAAAGCTAAGGCTAAAAAAGCTGCAGAGACAAACGACGCAAACAACCAAAACACGCAAGAGAGTGATAAAAAGCAGCGCATCGCGGCAGCTATAGCGAAAGCCAAGGCAAAAAAACAACAACTTAACCAACAACAGCAAGAGTCTACATAACCTATGGCCTTTTTTATTGCCAGTTCACCACACGAACATAACAGAAGTAAAACCTCGGCTTTAATGCGCCTTGTTATTATGGCAACAATACCGGGGATTTTTGCACAATGGTACTTTTTTGGTTGGGGTAATCTTATTCACATAGGTATTGCAATTACCTGTGCTTTAATCACTGAATTTATCGTTTTATCATTAAGAAATAAACCGCTTAATAAATACTTACTTGATGGTAGCGCTATTTTAACCGCTATACTACTCGGTATTAGCATACCAGCTTTAGCCCCTTGGTGGATAACCGTTATTGGCAGTATATTTGCCATTTTAGTGGTAAAACAACTTTATGGCGGCCTAGGCCATAATGCTTTTAATCCCGCTATGGCCGCCTATGTTTTATTACTGGTGTCTTTTCCTGTGCAAATGACCAACTGGCAACCCCCTTTGTCTTTATTACCCATAGATCTTGATTTTAATAATGCTTTGTCTACCATTTTTACAGGCTTCACCCTAGAAGGTTATTCCGTTGAGCAGCTAAGAACGCATATTGACGGTTTTACCATGGCTACACCGCTTGATACCTTAAAAACCAACTTAACATTAGGCTTAACACTTGATGAAATACATCGAGCTATGCCAATGGTCTTTGGTGAAAACTTTGCTTTAGGCTGGGAGTGGGTTAATGCTGGTTTTTTACTTGGAGGGGTTTTCTTATTAATAAAAAGAGCTATTCATTGGTCAATTCCGGTAAGCTTTTTAGGAAGTATGTTAATCTTTAGCTTTATTGCTTATAGCTTTAATCCTGATTTAAACCCACCAACAATGTTTCACTGGCTTGCTGGCGGCACCATGCTAGGCGCATTTTTTATTTTAACAGACCCTGTTACCTGTGCGACCAGTGTTAAAGGACGATTGATTTTTGGTGCCTTGGCAGGATTTCTCGTTATTTTAATTCGCAATATTGGCGGTTATCCTGATGCTATCGCCTTTTCTGTTTTACTTTGTAATATGGCTGCACCATTAATTGATCAATACACCATTCCGCGCGCCTATGGACAAGGCACCTCAAAAAACACTGAGGAGTTAAAGTAATGCTTAATAGTGTAAGTAAAAATGCTAAAGTATTAGCACTCTTTGCCATTATTTCAACCGCGATAGTAGGCATGGTAAATGAAGCCACCAAAGGACGCATCGCTGCACAAGAGCAAGCACAATTATTAAAGGTATTACATAGTATTATTCCTCCTAAATTACATAATAATGATATTTATCAAGACTGTAAGATAATAGCGGATCCTTTATTAGGTAAAGAAAAACAGACTGCCTACCTTGCAAAATATAACGATAAACCTATTGCTGTAGCGCTTACTGCAACAGCCCCCGATGGTTATAATGGTAATATTAATTTGATTGTTGCAATTAATGTTAATGGCAGTATTAGTGGTGTTCGCGTGTTAAAGCACCAAGAAACCCCCGGCTTGGGTGATAAAGTTGAAATGAGAAAAAGCCCTTGGATCAGTAGTTTTTCAGGAAAACCTCTTCCCGATGAAAACGATAGCCAGTGGGCCGTCAGTAAAGATGGTGGTATGTTTGATCAATTTACAGGGGCAACTATTACACCACGAGCGGTTGTAAAAGCCGTAAAAAAAGTGGCACTCTATTTTAAAGCTCACCAAAAAACACTTTTTAATGCTGGCGAATCATGTCGCCCTCAAGTTGATGAGTTAACCCAAGAAAACGTGGAAAGTAACAATGACTGATCAAACTTCATCAGAATATAAAGAGCTTGCATGGCAAGGGTTATGGAAAAACAACCCTGGCTTAGTGCAATTATTGGGTTTATGTCCCCTACTTGCTGTCACATCAACAGTCACCAACGCTTTGGGCTTAGGTTTAGCAACATTATTAGTGTTAGTTTCCTCAAATGCGACAGTGTCTTTCATTCGCTTGTGGGTACCTAAAGAAATTCGTATTCCTATTTTTGTGTTAATAATCGCCGCTTTTGTTACCTGCGTTCAATTACTAATGAATGCTTTTACTTACGGCTTATATCAATCTTTAGGGATCTTTTTACCTTTAATTGTCACTAACTGCGTTATTATTGGCAGAGCAGAAGCCTATGCTTCAAAAAACCCGATCAAACAAGCCAGTTTTGACGGTTTAATGATGGGTACAGGCTTTATGTTAGTGCTATTAATATTAGGCGTTATTCGAGAGCTTTTAGGGCAAGGCACCTTATTTGACGGTGCAGATCTCTTGTTAGGTGATTGGGCTGCCTCATTACGAATAGAAGTATTTCATTTTGACAGTAAGTTTTTATTAGCCATATTACCACCAGGTGCCTTTTTTGCGATGGGATTTATCATTGCCGCTAAAAATGCCATTGACAGTAAAATTGCCGCTAGAAAGCCTAAAGTAGAAAATAAAACCATTGAACGTGTACGTGTTAACTTTGATGCACAATAAACCTAGCTGAATCAAATGAATAAAGAAAAACGTTTACAAATTTTAACGCGCTTACGCGATAATAATCCGAAGCCAACAACAGAGTTAAACTTTTCAACGCCCTTTGAGTTGTTGATCGCGGTATTGTTGTCAGCACAAGCAACAGACGTCAGTGTAAATAAAGCCACCGCCAAATTATTTCCTGTTGCCAATACCCCTCAAGCCATACTTGATTTAGGCTTAGATGGATTAAAATCTTATATAAAAACAATCGGTCTATATAACACTAAAGCAGTAAACACATTAAAAACTTGCCAAATGCTCGTCGATTTACACCATGGTGAAGTTCCCGAAGATAGAGCCGCACTTGAAGCCTTACCCGGTGTTGGTAGAAAAACCGCTAATGTTGTCTTAAATACCGCTTTTGGCTGGCCAACAATTGCCGTAGACACGCATATCTTTCGTGTTTCAAATCGCACAAAATTTGCTGTCGGTAAAAATGTAGAGCAAGTTGAACAAAAGCTATTAAAAGTAGTACCCAAAGCATTTAAAGTAGATGTTCATCATTGGCTAATTTTACATGGACGCTATACCTGCACCGCACGCAAACCCAAGTGTGGCGCTTGCATTATCGAAGATTTATGCGAATTTAAAGATAAAGTAGATGTTTAAAGGCAACTAAAATGAAATTTTTACACTCAATGATCCGCGTTAAAGATGTCGATAGAACCCTGCACTTTTTTATCGATCTATTGGGTTTAATTGAAACCAAACGCATAGACGTACCCGAAGGCAAGTTTACCCTGATATTTTTAGCGACAGATCATGGCGAAGCTGAAATAGAGTTAACTCATAATTGGGGATCAACCGAAAACTATTCAACAGGCAGAAACTTTGGCCACTTAGCCTTTGAAGTGGATAATATTTATCAAACTTGTCAAAAGCTAATGGATGCCGGCGTAGTTATTAATCGTCCACCACGTGATGGCCATATGGCCTTTGTAAAAACGCCTGATGATATCTCAATTGAATTACTGCAAAAAGGTGAACGCTTAGCCCCACAAGAGCCTTGGCTAAGTATGGAAAATACTGGCACTTGGTAAAGTTAATAGCTAGGGCGTGTCACTCGCCCTGTCACTCCCCCAAAAAAAAGAAAAGACAAGAAAAAAGCTATGAGTACTATTTTACTCAAGTACAACATAGCTTTTTTATAACATCAGCATTTTAGCCAAATTTAGCTAAAGCATCTTTTAATGCGGCTAAACATAAGGCAACATTTTCGCTACGTGCTGCATGCCCCATTAAACCAATACGCCATGCTTCACCAGCAAAAGCACCTAAACCAGCACCAATTTCTAAATTATACTCATTAAGTAAATAAGCGCGCACTTTAGCATCGTCAATACCTTTAGGAATGGTAACTGCATTTAATTGCGGTAAACGTTCTGCTGCTGGTACAATAAATTCAAGCCCTAAATTGGCTAACCCGGTGGCCAGTTTTTGATGTTGTGCTTTATGCCTTGCCCAGCTATTTTCTAAACCTTCTTCTTTGAGTATTAACAATGCCTCATGCAGCGCATAAAGTGAGTTAACGGGTGCCGTATGATGATAAGCACGTTTGCCTTCGCCTGACCAATAGGCCATCACTAAAGATTGATCTAAAAACCAGCTTGGTACGGGAGATTTTCTGTTTTTGATCACTTCTACGGCTTGCTCACTAAAGCTGATAGGTGAAATACCTGGTACGCAAGACAAACATTTTTGGCTGCCAGAATACACCGCGTCAATTTGCCACTCGTCTACCGCTAATTCAACACCACCTAATGAGGTCACCGCATCGACAATAGTTAAACAGTTATGTGCTTTAGCGATTTCACATAAGGCTTTAGCATCAGATAAAGCCCCTGTTGACGTTTCTGCATGTACAAAAGCCACAAACCTTGCTTCAGGGTGTTTTTGTAATTTACGTTCAAGTTGCTGGGCATCTACCGCCCTGCCCCATGTGCCATCAACAATAACGCATTTTGCACCAATACGTTCAACATTTTCGATCATACGAGCACCAAAAACACCGTTTCGACAAACAACAACGGTATCTTCGGGGGTGATCAGGTTAACAAAGCAAGCTTCCATACCCGCAGAGCCGGGCGCAGATAAGGCTATAGTAAATTCATTTTTGGTTTGAAAAGCATATTGTAATAAGGCTTTAACCTCATCCATCATACTAACAAACAGAGGGTCTAAATGACCAATAGTGGGTCGAGCTAATGCCGATAAAACTCTGGCACTTACATCAGAAGGGCCTGGCCCCATAAGCGTGCGCTGAGGGGGAATAAAAGAAGATAATGACATAATTTAGCACCTAAAAATTCAGTATAGTGTTAGCCTAGCAGCTCTAGGCTATATAATTAAATTATATCATTTTATCTTTGGCATTTTTTAGCTGAATGTCTTCTTTAACCGCTGTGTTTAATAACAACCTTTCGCTTATGATAGGCTAAGCGTTAAATATGAACATTTTCTTCGCTAAACTTCACTTCAACGCCTTCAATATCCGCTTGTTCAACTAACCCTTGAATATAAGCTTGAATAGCAAGGTGTGATGCACGGTGTACTAAATAACCTCGTACTTTATCACTAACCATATCATATTCTAGCGGCTTACCTTCGATTTTACGGCTAATATTAACCACATGAAAACCATAGCGAGACTCTATGGCTTTATCAGCTAAACCTTCAGGTAAGTTCATTAATTGACGTTCAAATTCAGGCACAGTTTGCCCTTTACTAATTTGTCCTAATGAGCCACCTGTTTCTTTTGATGGGCACGCTGAATATTGTTGTGCTAGTGAAGCAAATAATTCAGGGTTTTCTTTCAATTGAGCGATAATTTCTTGAGCATTTTTCTTCGCTTCATCACGTCCTTCGATATCATCTTTAGCTGCCGCTAATAAAATATGATCCACTTCCATTAATGGCATGGTGGTAAATTTATGGCGATTTTGCTCAAAATAACGCAAACAAGTTTCTTCACTCGGATCATCATATTTCACTTCTTGTGCTAATAATTTTTGCACCGCACTTTCTTCATCGTTTTCAACATCAAAACCAAGCTTACTTGCTTGTTCTAAAAGTAATTGACGAATAACTAATGCTTGCCCAGCTTGCTGAACTACCGTTGCAAAATTTGCGTTAGGATGATACTGAAGCTCATTCGCTAACGCTTGTTCATCAATAGTTGCACCGTTTACAGTGATAATTGGTAAGCTTTCTTTTGACGGGGTTGTTGGTGAACTGGTACCACATGAACTCATAATAACTACTCTATATAATGGAAAGTAAAAAGCACTGACAAGTTAAGCCATGCTATTTGGTTTATTGCTCGTTCTTGAAACAGGTTCAAGATGACAAAGTCAATTTCAATAAGAACTAAAACATCAATAACAGCTAAGACATACTGAGCGCCCGAGTTTAACTTTTATTCAAGCTAAAAGTCTTATTAAAAATCAACTTATTTTAAATAATTAGCCTTAACCAACTGGCAATATACAATAAACTAAGGTTAATTATTTAACTCATATCATTTTTATTTTTACACTAAAATGAAATAAAGGGTGAAATAAAGTAGGCTGCAAGCAAACTTGCGGAAATACTTTCAGCCTAACTTTATAATAAACACCTTATGCTTATCTTTGACGTACTAATTGATAATTACGTGCAAAATATTTAACCGGTACACTGATAATATGTACTAAACGTGTAAATGGGAAAACAACAAATAATGTTAACCCTAAAAATACGTGTAGTTTGTATATCAAGCTTACTGGCTCTATTGCTTTCGCTGCTTCAAAACCATTGAAGATTACAATGTTTTGTGCCCAATTTGCTAGCATAACCATTACTGAGCCATCTAAGTGACTAGTAGAAGCAACAATAGTTAACAAACCTAGTATTAACTGTGCTAATAATAAAAACAAGATAACAATATCTGATGTTTTTGATACCGCACGTACACGAGGATTAGTTAAACGACGCTTAAGCAACATAACCAAGCCAATAAAACACAAAATACCAAAGAAACCACCACTAACCATAGCAAGTAATTGCTTGTTAGCTGTACTAATAAAGTGTTCATAGACAGCATGTGG
This sequence comes from Alteromonadaceae bacterium, assembly GCA_015487235.1. Classification (GTDB taxonomy): domain Bacteria; phylum Pseudomonadota; class Gammaproteobacteria; order Enterobacterales; family Alteromonadaceae. Next base: position 11,618 of record WFQC01000171.1, on the reverse strand, counting down.
TGTTAATAAACCAACAAAGTGCCCCATTAAGATAAAGATGATCCCAATGTGGAAAAGGTTGCTGGCTAAACGAAAGCCTTTTTGGTCAAGTAATTGGCTAGAATCTGCTTTCCATGTATAAGGTTCACGATCATAGCGTACCCATGAGCCAATTATAAACACGGCAAAGGCAATGTAGGGATAAATCCCAAATAAAAAATTATTTAAATCTGACATAGTATTCTCCTTACAATCCGTAAACTTCAGCCGCGTCTGGCGCTTTTCCATCAAGAGAATGCCACTTAATAGGCACTTGATGAACAGTATTTGGATCTAATGAATGCGATGAACTTTGTAACCCATTGCTTGATGGACAAGAGCCCGTCATTGGATCATCAAAACGAATTTCTTTATCTTCCCACGCTTGATCAATCGCCTCGACAGTATCATCGCGCTCTTCTTTTTTAACCGTTTCTCGAATTTCTTCACGGTCAACTTCAACACCCGACAATTCAATCAAAGCATCAAAAAGTACAGAATAATAGCAATCACGATCAATTAAGCGCTCTGAAAGCATGGTCATTAAGTGGTTAATATCGCCTAGCCATTCTTGGGCATAGGCAGCATCTTGCTCACTTAAAAATTCAAGATAAAGCGGTATATAATCAGGTAACTGAGCAGAATCAACCTCAAAACCTTTTGATTTATATACATTCATTAAGTTAACCATAGCTTGACCACGATCACGAGATTCTCCGTGAACATGTTCAAACAATAATAATGAAAGTGCACGGCCACGATCGAACAACAAATCGTAGCTTTCTTGTGCATCATATAAATCTCTGTCAGTCAGTTGGCGAATAAAATCAACCAACTGCTGACGGTTTTGAGTACTTAATTCGTCAGTACTTTCAACAACGGTGATTAACTCATCACGCGCTTCAAAAAGCTCTTTTGATGGATAATCAAGCAGTCGTGAAATAACTTTTAGAATTAGCACTGTTACTCTCCTAACCTACGTTAACCGTTTTAATGATATTACGGCGGGTGATTTTCTTACCACCAAACATATTGACGTCACTATGACCATCACTACAGCCGTTACCAAAGGTAAAACCACAACCTGATTTTTCACCATAAGCTTCTGGAACATTCATTTCACGATGTCCTGTTGGTATTACAAAACGATCTTCATAGTTAGCAATAGCTAAATAACGATACATTTCATCCGCTTGTTTTTTGGTTAAACCAGCATCTTCCAGCACTTGCAGGTCTTCAATGCCTTCAACGTTTTCAGCTCGTTTATAAGCACGCATTGCTAATAAGCGCTCTAAAGCACGAGCAATAGGCTCTTCATCACCTGCAGTTAATAAGTTTGCTAAGTATTTCATTGGAATACGTAATGAACGAATATCAGGAATAACACCCGCTTTACCTACAGTGCCTAAAGCACCCGCATCAGCCGCACTTTGAATTGGGCTAAGTGAAGGTACATACCACACCATAGGTAAAGTACGATATTCTGGGTGAAGTGGTAACGCAAGTTTCCAGTCAACTGCCATTTTATAAACAGGAGACTTTTGTGCTGCTTCAATAATTGAGTCAGCAATACCATCTTTACGTGCTTGTTTGATCACTTCAGGATCGAATGGGTCTAAAAAGACTTCAAGTTGCTTCTCATATAAGTCAGTTTCAGATGGCGTTGAAGCCACTTCTTTGATTTTATCGGCATCATAAAGTAAAACACCCAAGTAACGAATACGACCCACACAGGTTTCAGAACAAACCGTTGGTTGACCTGCTTCAATACGTGGATAGCAGAAAATACATTTTTCTGATTTGCCTGATTTCCAGTTGAAGTAGATTTTTTTGTATGGACAACCACTAATACACATACGCCAGCCACGACATTTTTCTTGATCGATAAGAACAATGCCATCTTCTTCACGTTTGTATATTGCACCCGATGGGCATGAAGCCACACAAGCGGGGTTTAAGCAATGTTCACAAAGACGTGGTAAATACATCATAAAGGTATTTTCAAACTCGCCATACATTTGCTTTTGTATGTTATCGAAGTTTTTGTCTTTGCTACGCTTTTCAAACTCGGTACCTAAAATTTCTTCCCAGTTTGGCCCCCACTCTATTTTTTCCATACGCTTGCCAGAAATAACCGAACGCGGACGAGCCGTTGGCTGGTGTTTTACTTCAGGCGAGGTATGCAAATGTTGATAGTCATAATCAAAGGGTTCGTAGTAATCATCAATTTCAGGCATATTGGGGTTAGCAAAAATGCTGGCTAATACACGATATTTGCCACCAATTTTAGGTTGAATGTCACCATTGGCTTTTCTTTCCCAACCACCTTTCCATTTTTCTTGGTTTTCCCATTCTTTGGGGTAACCAATACCCGGTTTAGTTTCTACGTTATTAAACCAAGCATACTCAACGCCTTCACGCGAGGTCCAAACATTTTTACAAGTAATTGAACACGTATGGCACCCGATACATTTATCAAGGTTTAGTACCATACCAATTTGAGAACGTATTTTCATGGTCTACTCCTTAAGCTTCATCAGGGTTAGTTGGTAATGGACGTGGTAATTTTTCAGTATTGCTGCTGTCATAAGCATCATCATCTAACCAATCCACTTTATCCATTTTACGCACAACTACCATCTCATCACGGTTACAACCTACTGTACCGTAGTAGTTGAAGCCCCACGCTTGCTGTGCATAACCACCAATCATATGTGTTGGTTTCATGACAACACGCGTTACTGAGTTATGGTGACCACCACGAGTACCTGTCATTTCACTGCCAGGAACATTCACAATACGTTCTTGTGCGTGATACATCATTACCATGCCTTGGTTAACACGTTGAGAGACCACTGCGCGACAAGCAATTGCACCATTGGCGTTAAATACTTCAACCCAATCATTATCTTCAATGCCCGCTTCTTTCGCGTCGGTTTCACTCATCCAAATAATTGGACCACCACGTGAAAGTGTTAGCATTAATAAGTTGTCAGAGTAAGTTGAGTGAATACCCCATTTTTGATGCGGTGTGATCCAGTTCAACACAATTTCTTTATTGCCGTTATTTTTAGTACCTTTAACCAATTCAATCGTTTTAGTATTAATTGGTGGACGATAAGAAACAAATTGCTCACCAAACGCTTGCATCCACTTATGATCTTGATAGAACTGCTGACGACCTGTAATAGTACGCCATGGAATAAGCTCATGTACGTTAGTGTAACCTGCTGTGTAGCTTACATGTTCGTCTTCTAAGCCTGACCATGTTGGTGAAGAAATAATTTTACGTGGTTGTGCTTGAATATCACGAAAACGTATTTTTTCTTCATGCTTAGGTGTCGCTAAATGGGTGTGCTCACGACCTGTAATATCACTTAATGCCGCCCAAGCTTTCACCGCCACATTACCATTGGTTTCAGGTGCCAAAGTTAAAATGGTTTCAGCCGCATCAATAGCTGATTCAATAATAGGACGACCTTCACTGATACCTTCATCAGTATTACGGTGGTTTAAATCACCTAATAGTTTGATTTCGTCATCAGTATTCCAACCAATACCTTTACCACCATTACCTAACTTGTCCATTAATGGCCCAAGTGAGGTGAATTTTTTATAGGTATTTGGATAATCGCGTTCTACTTCAACCATATTAGGTGCAGTTACACCTGGAATTAAGTCACATTCGCCTTTTTTCCATTCTTTTACATCAAAAGGTTGTGCTAATTCACCCGGAGTGTCATGTAACATAGGTACAGTAACAAAGTCTTTTTCTTTGCCTAAGTGTCCTACACACACTTCTGAGAATTTTTTCGCAATACCTTTATAGATTTCCCAATCTGATTTTGCTTCCCAAGCTGGGTCAACCGCAGTTGATAAAGGGTGAATAAATGGGTGCATATCAGAAGTATTCAAATCATCTTTTTCATACCAACAAGCGGTTGGTAATACGATGTCTGAATACATACAGGTTGATGACATACGAAAATCTAAGGTAGTTACTAGGTCTAATTTACCTGTAGCGCCTTCTTCAACCCATTCAGCTTCTTGCGGTTTAAAGCCATCGCGCTTGCCTAAATCATCATTCATTACGCCATTTTTTGCGCCTAATAAATATTTAAGCATGTACTCATGGCCTTTACCTGAAGAGCCTAATAAGTTTGAACGCCAAATAAACATATTACGCGGGAAGTTTTCAGGCGCATCAGGCGCTTCACAAGCAAACTTCATGTTACCTGCTTTTAACTCTTGTACTGCAAAATCTTTCGCTGACATGCCTGCCGCTTCTGCATCTTTAGCAATAGTTAGCGGGTTACGGTTGAGCTGTGGTGCAGAAGGTAACCAACCCATGCGCTCTGCTTTGATATTATAATCAAGCATATGCTCAGAAAATTCATCTTTATTTGCCATTGGCGATAATACTTCATGAATGCTTACTTTTTCATGACGCCATTGAGATGAATGATTATAGAAGAATGAAGTACCATTCATTTGACGCGGTGGACGTGACCAATCTAAGCCAAAAGCTAGTGGTAACCAGCCTGTTTGTGGACGTAATTTTTCTTGTCCTACGTAGTGTGACCAACCGCCACCAGATTTACCAACACAACCACACATCATCACCATGTTAATAAGGCCACGATAGTTCATGTCCATGTGATACCAATGGTTCATTGCCGCGCCCACAATAATCATGGCACGACCTTTGGTTTTGTCAGCGGTATCCGCAAATTCACGGGCAATTTTTATAACTTTATCACGAGATAATCCGGTGATTTTTTCTTGCCATGCGGGTGTACCTGGAATGTCATCATCATAACTTGAAGCAACATTACCACCACCTAAGCCACGATCAATACCGTAATTAGCCATCATCAAGTCATAAACTGTTGCAACAACAACCTCTTCACCTTGAGCATTGGTGATAGTTTTGGTTGGTACGTTGCGCACTTGAATTTCATCTTGATCACACGCTGTCCAGCTTGCATTACTGGCATCAGCAGCAAAGTGAGGGAAAGCAACAGGCGTTACATCACCACCAATTAATGATAATTGTAATTTTGTTTCTTTACCGTCTTTCCCTTCACGCTCTTCAATATTCCATTTACCTTTTTCACCCCAGCGATAACCGATAGACCCTTGCGGAGAAACAAGCTCATTTGAATTCTCATCAATAGCGATAGTTTTCCATTCAGGATTATTTTCTTGGCCTAAGTTATCAGCTAAGTCAGAAGCACGTAAAAAGCGTGTAGATTTAAATGAACCATCGTCATATTTATCCAACACCACTAACATCGGAAAATCGGTATATTTACGCACATAATCAGTAAAATATTCACTCGGATTTTCTAAGTGATATTCTTTTAAAATAACGTGCCCAAAAGCCATTCCTAATGCTGCGTCAGTACCTTGTTTAGGGTTTAACCATTCATCAGTTAACTTAGATACTTCAGCATAATCTGGGGTAATTGAAACAGTTTTAGCCCCCTTATAGCGAACTTCAGTAAAGAAATGCGCGTCAGGAGTACGTGTTTGCGGAACATTTGAACCCCAAGCAATAATATAATTTGAATTATACCAATCTGCTGATTCAGGCACGTCAGTTTGCTCCCCCCAAACCATAGGAGAAGACGGAGGTAAATCACAGTACCAATCGTAGAAACTTAAACACACACCACCGATTAATGATAAATAGCGAGAACCTGCAGCATAAGAAACCATTGACATAGCAGGAATTGGTGAGAAACCAATAATACGATCAGGGCCATAAGTTTTTGCGGTATAAACGTTAGCCGCCGCAATAATTTCGTTTACTTCGTCCCAGCTTGAGCGTACAAAGCCACCTAAACCACGCTTAGACTTGTAAGACTCAGCTTTTGCTTTATCTTCAACAATGCTACCCCATGCTTCAACAGGATCCATCGTTGCACGTGCTTGGCGCCATAATTTTAATAGCGGCTTACGAACTTTAGGATATTTTAAGCGGTTAGCACTGTATAAATACCATGAATAACTAGCACCACGAGGGCAGCCACGTGGTTCATGATTAGGTAAATCAGGACGCGTTCTTGGGTAGTCTGTTTGTTGTGTTTCCCAAGTCACTAAACCATTTTTTACGTAAATTTTCCATGAACAAGAACCCGTACAGTTTACCCCGTGAGTAGAACGTACAATTTTGTCATGTTGCCAGCGCTGGCGATAACTATTTTCCCATTCACGACTTTCATTAGTAGTATCACCATGACCGTCGGAAAATTCGCCAGTTTTCTTTTTAAAAAACTGTAAGCGATCAAGAAATTGACTCATCTTTATTTCTCCGTTGAACTAAGTTGCATTAACTAAACTACAACTTACAAAAATTGGCGGCTAGTAGCCAAATAACAGAAAGAGAGCTGTAAAACACAACTCCCTTTCAAATCATATTGTTATTACGGGTTATAGTGCTCAGCACTTTTACGTAAATAGAACCACCAGTTGATTACAATACAAACACCATAGAAAATAGCGAAACCATATAATGCATTTTCAGGGGTTGTAGCTTTAATTTGCTCACCTAATACTTTAGGAATAATAAATGCACCGTATGCGGCAACTGCTGATGTCCAACCTAATACAGGACCAGCTTGCTCTTTGTTAAAGACCACTGAAATAGTACGGAAAGTAGAACCGTTACCAATACCAGTAGCAGCAAACAACACTAAAAATAGTACTAAAAACGGTACAAAGTATTCTTCTGGTGTTGCAGAGGCATAAGCTGCTTTCATGTAATAAGCCACCCCTAAAGCACAAGCCAACATCACAACCGCACAAATTTGTGTCACTAAGGCACCACCAACTTTATCTGAAATCCAACCACCAACAGGGCGAATTAACGCACCAATGAATGGCCCCATCCAAGCATACATTAACGCACTTGGTCCATTAGGATTAGCAAGATCATGCGTCATTACCCCATCAACCATTACATGTTGATAACCAAAAATAACTTTAATAGATAGACCAAAAGCAGCTGCAAAGCCAATAAATGAGCCAAAAGTCATGGTATAAATCACACTCATTGCCCAAGTGTGCTTGTTGTCGAAAATTTTATATTGGCGATCTAAGCTTTCGCGAATTTGCCCAGGTAGTAGTTTCAATAAGAAAACCGTTAAGGCAATAACAATAGGTAATACCACCCATTTGCTAATACCAAAGCCAGAACCACCTACACTTTCAGGTAGCATTAACCATAGGCCGAAAACAGCAGTCGCAAAACCAATTAAGAGCATGCTAGTAATAATGCTGAAAGCTTTTATAGGGTTTGGTAAGTCAGGTGTTACATGAGGCGCTTTGATATTGTTCATACCAAACCAACCAACAATCACTAATGGCACTAAAAAGATAAGCCATACAAAGCCAGCGTTTTGTATCCATGTTTCGGTACCCGCAGGGATCTTACCAATCAAGGTACCTGAGGTATTAACCAAGGTCATTGAATCACCACCAAAAAGAGCAAAAGTCATTGCCAGTGGCACTAAAATTTGCATGGTAGTTACACCAAAGTTACCTAAACCAGCATTTAAACCTAACGCCAAACCTTGTTGTTTTTTAGGAAAGAAAAAGCTGATATTTGACATTGATGAAGCAAAGTTACCACCACCAATACCAGAAAGTAATGCTAATAATTGGAACACCCAAAACGGGGTATTAATGTCTTGTAACGCAATACCTGTACCAATGGCTGGTAAGATTAATAATGCGGTTGTAAAAACAATAGTATTACGACCACCGGCTAAACGAATAAAGAAGCTACTCGGTATTCTTAAGGTTGCCCCAGTAAGACCGGCTATCGCCATTAAAGTGAAAAGCTCAGATTTTGCAAAAGGAAAACCTAAATTCAACATTTGAATAGTGATAATTCCCCAATATAACCATACTGCGAAACCACATAACAAGCTTGGGATTGAAATCCAAAGGTTGCGATTAGCAATCTTTTTACCCTCACTTTCCCAAAACTTGGGATCTTCTACGTCCCATTTTTCGATATCTGACATGAGTTACTCCAACTAATCAGTTATTTTCTAGTGTGTTTGCTATCAAAAATAAAATATAGCGACTTGTTAGTTATAAAAATTAACATTGTTTTTTTTAACTGACTTTAAAATAGCAACACTCAGCGAAGCAACCTTGATTTGGATCAATTTGTAACTCGTCTTATTTTCGCAAACACAGCAAAACTACCACTAAAGTAGTAGTCGAAACTGCAACTTAACCTATTGTTTATATTTGTTTTTTAATAAAAATTCTAAAAACGAGTCAACGTAAGTATTATGTGTAACTATTTGGTAGTAGAGCTATCGATGTGCCTAAAAATTCAGTATTCTATTGCTAAAGAAATAAAAAAAGAGTTGATATTTTGCTAACAGATACTTCAACAAATAATTCTAGTACATCGCTTATTGCACGTGTAGGCCAAATTATGGCGGTTATTATTGCGCTAGGTTTACTCAGCATGATTTCTTCAATGCTAGTAACAGAAAGCTTAAGTGGTGATGCCTCTCAAATCAACAAAGCCGGTTCTCTGCGCATGCAAGCCATGAGAATATCACGTGCTTATTTTGTTGATCACAGTAAAAACAAAGACTTAATTAATAAAGAAGTAGCTGAGTTTGATACACGCCTTGCCCATTTACTTTCTGGCGGGTTACGCAATGTACGCAATAACTCTGAAATTGAACAACAGTACCAAAAAGTACTGTCTATTTGGAAAACACTAAAACACGATAAAAACCATGAACATAGCAAAGAAAACAAAGAAAAAACCATTGCTAAATTTGATGAATTTGTCAGCGTACTAGACAGACTAGTCACCTTATTGCAATTTGAATCAGAAAAAAAACTCAGTATGCTACGTTTGATCCAAGGGATCAGCTTGCTGTCCATATTAATTGTTACCATTATCATTTTGGTAAAGCTAAACCGCTCCGTTATTATGCCGCTAAAACAGCTAGTACATGTAGCGAATGAAACAGGTAAAGGTAATTTTGATGTAAAAGCACAATACAGCGCTGATGATGAACTCGGCGTACTGGCTAAAGCCTTAAATCAAATGTCAAACGAGTTAAAATCTACTTATCAAGAATTTGAACATCGTGTTGCACAAAAAACACAACAGCTTACCCAAAGCAACCAATCTTTACAGGTTTTATACCGTGCTGCTCGCCAGTTAACCAGCTACGACTCTCACCATAATGACGGCAATGTAGATTTACAAAATCAAAAAATAGACCAACAAATTATTCAAGATTTAGAGCAAGTTTTAGGTTTTGGTCGTGTTAGCATTAAACTCAATGAACATAACAACCTAGTGATTGATATCTCAACACCTAATGAGCATATCGATCATATCTGTTTCAACCAATTACGTTTTCCGCTTGAAAAACAAACTCGCTTATTTGGCTACCTTATTTGGCAGTTTCCTAAAGGTGAACAAGTGGCACAATGGCAACAAGAAATTTTACAAGCAATGGCTGACTTGATTGCCACCACCATAGAGCTTGATCAAAAGCGCAATGCAGAAAACCGCTTGCTAATTGTTGAAGAACGTGCGGTTATTGCACGAGAATTACATGACTCACTGGCGCAATCATTATCGTATTTAAAAGTACAAATGAGCTTATTAACCCGTAAAATGCAAAAAACAATTAAGCCTGAACAATTAGACAAATCACTGCATGATAGCTTGAATGAAACCATAGAAGACATAAAGCAAGGCTTAAATGCTGCCTATTTACAACTACGAGAACTATTAACCACCTTTCGTCTCAAATTAGACGATCCTTCTATTGAAAGCGCCCTACAAGGCACCATTGCGGAATTTAGCGAAAAATGTCAGCACCCCATTAATTTTAATTTCAAGTTACCGCAAAATTATTTATCTGCTAACCAAGAAATACATTTACTGCAAATTGTGCGTGAGGCGTTATCTAATATACACCGTCATGCCCATGCAACCAAAGCAGGGGTTTGCATTAAACATAAAGATAATGTAGTTACTGTTGAAATTTGGGACAATGGACAAGGCTTACCTGATACCTTGCCTGAACATGGGCATTTTGGTTTAGGTATTATGGAAGAACGAGCCAAATCATTAAATAGCTTGATTGAACTAGTAAAAAGAGAGCCTAAGGGCACAAAAGTTGTGTTAAAATTTAACAAATAAACATTTTTTAGTCGTAAAACCACACCATGAAACAAGCAACCATATTACTTGTCGATGACCACCCATTATTACGTAAAGGGGTAGCACAATTAATTGCGCTAGAAGATAATTTAAGCGTTATTGCAGAAGCAAGCTCAGGCGAAGAAGCCATAACGCTTGCCATAAAACATCAGCCTGATCTCATATTGCTTGATTTAAATATGAAAGGTTTAAGTGGTATTGATACTTTAACAGCACTAAAACGTGCCGAAATTCGCAGTAAAATCGTTATTTTTAGTGTCTCAGACAGTGAAAGTGATGTACTACAAGCGCTTAAATTTAATGCCGACGGTTACCTTTTAAAAGACAGTGAACCCGAAGAATTAATTGATAAAATTAATTTAGCACTACAGGATGAGCTTGTAATTAGCAGCCCTCTGGCACCAATTTTAGCGCGTTCATTACGCCCTTCTACCCAAAAAGCTTCGATTATTGATACACTTACAAGTCGAGAGCTAGAAAACCTAAAACTGATCGCCGGTGGTAAAAGTAATAAAGATATTGCCAATAAACTTGGTATAACAGAAGCGACCGTAAAAGTGCATGTTAAAAACTTACTGAAAAAACTTGGCGTAAAATCTCGTGTTGAAGCCGCAATTTGGGCAGTTGAGCATAATATTAGCCATTAAGGTCAGCACACCCTATTATCATCCGTAAAAAAACCAGCTAAATGTTAGCTGGTTTTTTTACATCTGTTATTTAGGGCGTGCCCTAATGTTTACATATTAGGATAGTTTGGCCCACCACCACCTTCTGGTGTTACCCAAGTGATATTTTGGCTTGGATCTTTAATATCACAGGTTTTACAATGCACACAGTTTTGCGCATTAATCACAAACTTTTTACCTTCTTCAGTATCTTCAACCTCATAAACGCCCGCAGGACAATAACGTTGCGCTGGTTCATCCCATTTTTCCAAATTAACTTTAATTGGAATACTAGGATCAGCCAATTTCAAATGGCAAGGTTGATCTTCTTCATGGTTGGTATTTGACAAAAATACTGACGATAACTTATCAAAGCTAAGCTTATTATCAGGCTTAGGATAATTAATTTTCATCGCATCTTGTGCAAGTTGCAATTGTGCATGATCTAAGCGTTCATCTTTGAAATTAAAGGGCAATTTGCCACCAAAAAAGTTTTGATCAACCGTATTATAAGCACCACCCCAAAACATACCAAACTTATGCATAGCTGGGCCAAAGTTACGGGTGTTATATAATTCTTCATATAACCATGAATTTTTATAGCTTTCGGTAAATTCAGTAAGTTCTTTGCCCCCTTCATCACCATTAGCTAATGCTTTAGCAATAGTTTCAGCAGCTAACATGCCTGATTTCATCGCAGTATGATTGCCTTT
>WFQC01000170.1 GCA_015487235.1 Alteromonadaceae bacterium | reverse complement strand
GTTATGATTAACCTGCTGTTTCGTAATGAAAATGGCAAGGTTAGCTTTGAGGTTAATAAGCTTAACTTATCGCGTGAAAAACTAAAGGCTTCTTCATGGTTACTTTTTTCAGGAGGGAAAGAAATTTCCACTTCAACGTCAATGAAAGAAGCAAAAGAAACCATGGACGATATGGTACAGCGTAAATTAATGCTTGAAAATGAGCTTATTTCATTAGAGCAAAAAGCAGAACAAACCTTTCAACAACTTGAAGAACGTCGTCAACAAGTGTTAGAGAATGATCGCAAGCTAAAAGAACAATCGAACAAACTCAATAATGTCATGCAAGAAAGCGTAAAGGTTCAGCAAGTTATAATTGAAAATGAGAAAAAACTCACCACGCTTAATGAAGAAATAGCTAAAGTAAAAGCAGAGCTCACTAGGCAGCGTAAAATTAGAGACGACAAAAATAATGTGCAAGTTGCCGCGTTAAAAGAAGAATATCAGCAAAAATTTTTACAGCAAATGGATAAAATAGATGAGCTAGCAGCGGCTTTGGTGACAAAAGAACAAGCGTTAAAAGACGCTACAAGTAAACTTTCGCAAACGCAACCACTGGTTGAGAAAGCTAAAAATGACAATACCAGTATTGTGACTATTATTTTAGTTGTTGTGGCGTTGGCTGGTATTGGTGGTGCAGTCTTCTTCTTTATACAGCATAAAAAAGCACGTGAGAAATTTTCACAAACTCAAACAGGGGTTGATGAATTAAAAACTCAGTTAGCACAAGCACAACAACAATTAACTAAAACCCAACAACAGTTGATCCAATCAGAAACAGTGGCTTCTTTTAGTTATATTTCGTCTGATGTTACCTATGAAGTAGGGGCTTCTTTAGAAAATATTATCTTAACCAACAATAAGCTAGCGAAAACAGAAGTTATTGCACAACAAGTTGCTTCGGGCAATGCTCAGCCCGCCGCTATTCAAGCTTTTATTAACAATGTTGATAAGCTAACAGCAAAAAATAGTAAGCAGTTACAAGAGCTTGCAACCTTAGTTGAAAATTTCAACCAAATAGGTGTTGATTTAGACGAAGACGAAAAACAAACTTTTGAGTTGGTTTCTTATGTTGATAAAATGATGAGTTTACTGTCTATTGAATTTGAAGAAAGTGGCGTGGAGTATGACTATCAAGGCGCTAAGAAATTAACGATTAATACTATTCCAGGGCAAGTGGCACAAGTATTATTAAATCTAGTGACGAATTCGTTAAAGCATGGATTTGATGGTAAAGAAGGTGGAAAAATCGCGATTACTATTGAAAAATCGGCTGAAGGGGGTGCTAAAATTACCTATCAAGACGACGGTAATGGTATGCCGCCTAATGTATTAAAAGAAATATTTAAGCCTTTTTATACCACTAAGCCAGAGCGTGGTTATGTTGGTATAGGCATGAGTACCACCTATCAAATTATTACGGAAAAACTCTCAGGTAAAATAGCGGTTGAGAGTAAAGTTAATAAAGGGGTTACTTTTATTATCGAGTTACCTTAATTGACTAAGGCGTGTTTATACCCATGTTACCTCAGGCATCCTGAAACTCGCATCTTGAAGTATCATGGGTATATCTTTTAGGTTGAACAAAATTCAAACACGAAAGGTCAACACGCTCTAACTACTATGAGCAGTGTCGGCTTATTAAGCTTTGTAAGCGTTGGGTAATATCGCTTTCATGCTGAAAAGCTAGGCCGACTTCTCGGTGTAATGTTAAGCCGGCTATTTTTCTAAAGCTTACATCATTATAACGTGTTAATTCATGATAAAGCGGTAATAGCGCTAATCCTAACCCTGCACTAACAAGCCCTAGTGCATAATCAATTGTTTGAATTTTGGCGCGAATATCTAGTTGTATTTGTTTGGCGGTTAGGGCTTCTATAAAGGGATGCCAAGCACTACACGGCGTTCTTTGAATAAAAGGTTGTTGGTGTAAATCTGTTAAGTCTATTTGATCTTTAAGAGATAAAATATGATTGTTCGGTAAAGCTAATACATAGTCTTCTTGCCACATTGAAATAAACGTTTCATTATTTTTGCATTCTTCTACCGCAATAATTTTGGCATCACATGCCTCATTCGGTGACACTAAGGTTAATTCCATAGTATCTAGCGAAGCGGTAAAATCTTTTAATAGCGCGCTCATTCGCTCAACACCTAAGCCTTTAGTTAAACCAAGTTTTACCGGTGTTTTTTCACTGCGTTCGGTAAATAATGATTTAATAGCATCAGCTTGGCCGAGTAACTTTTTAGCTAGTGGATAAAGTTGTTTTCCCGCATCTGAAGGGTGCACACCTCGTGCATGACGTATAAAAAGTTGGTTATTCAGTTCTTCTTCGAGTAGCTGAATTGCAGCTGAAATAGACGGTTGAGCCACATAACAGGCTTTAGCTGCTGCGCTAATACTGCCATTTTCGTAAATACTCACAAAATAATTAAGTGCACGTAAATCCATAGAAAAGACTCTTTTTAAATACCTATTAGCTATAGTATAAAACTATAACTAACAAAGGAAATTAATATTTTAACTTTAATAATAATCATTCTAAGATAAGGTGATTATCAACAAATTCAGGGTATTAACTTATGTCTCGTACTGCTTTTAATTGGCAAGATCCACTTTCACTTGATTCATTATTAACAGAAGAAGAACGGATGATCCGCGATAGCGCTCATCAATATTGCCAAGAAAAACTCATGCCTCGTATTTTAATGGCAAACCGTGAAGAGCGTTTTGATCGTGAAATAATGACAGAATTAGGAGAGCTCGGTTTATTAGGGGCTACTATTCCTGAAAAATATGGTTGTGCGGGTGTTAACTATGTGGTCTATGGTTTAGTTGCACGCGAAGTTGAACGCGTTGATAGTGGTTACCGTAGTGCGATGAGTGTGCAGTCATCTTTAGTCATGCATCCTATTTATGCCTATGGTTCTGAAGCTCAAAAAATGAAATACCTACCTAAATTGGCTACGGGAGAATATGTTGGTTGTTTTGGGTTAACCGAGCCTAATTCAGGCTCAGATCCTGCCAGTATGGCAACAAAAGCAGTAAAAGTTGATGGAGGCTATCGGTTAACAGGTACCAAAATGTGGATCACGAATTCACCTATTGCTGATGTATTTATTGTTTGGGGAAAACTTGATGGTGTTATTCGAGGTTTTATTTTAGAAAAAGGTATGGCGGGTTTATCTGCACCTAAAATCGAAGGTAAGTTTTCACTACGAGCATCAATTACGGGTGAAATTGTTATGGAAGACGTTTTTGTGCCTGAAGATAATATATTACCGAATGTGACTGGCTTAAAAGGACCTTTTGGTTGTTTAAATAAAGCCCGTTATGGCATTGCATGGGGTGCTTTAGGGGCGGCAGAGTTTTGTTGGCACGCAGCTCGTCAATACACGCTTGATCGTGAGCAATTTGGTCGACCTTTAGCGGCGACACAGTTGATCCAGAAAAAACTTGCTGATATGCAAACCGAAATTACCACTGGCTTATTTGCTTGTTTACAAGCAGGGCGCTTAATGGATGAAAATAAATTGCCAGTTGAGGCTATTTCACTGATTAAGCGTAATTCTTGTGGTAAAGCACTTGATATAGCTCGTATGGCGCGTGATATGCACGGTGGTAATGGTATTGCTGATGAATTTCATGTTATTCGCCACGTGATGAATTTAGAAGCGGTAAATACTTATGAAGGTACTCATGACGTGCATGCATTAATTTTAGGGCGCGCGCAAACCGGCATTCAGGCTTTTTGTTAGGGGGCTTGTTAACTCGCTATTGTTTAGAAGGTGTCATGCTGACCTGCGTTAGCATGACGCTTTAGTTCGATAAAGTTAATGAAATAAAACTCATGAAATAAAGCCACCATCCTGAATTTATTTCAGGATCTATCGCCTTTATGCTCATAGCAACATAGTCGCATAATTATCATAACTATGTTGTAAAATAATAATAAAAAATAAGTGGAGTACAGATGCTAGATCGTAATGTTATTGTTAAAGAAAATTTTAAAAAAAATGTTTTAGCACAGCAATTTCCGCAATTATCACAACAACTTACCCTAGCGCAGGTAGGCTTGTCAGCCAGTGAACTTATTGATATTTTTGAAAGCCAAGTGATGAGCCGCGTACTTGATTTACAGTCTCGCGTGATGCAAAAAAAAGGGCAAAGTTTTTATACTATTGGTAGTTCGGGGCATGAAGGAAATGCCGCCTATGCCAAAGTATTTCGAGTAACAGATATGGCTTTTTTGCATTATCGCAGTGGTGCTTTTGTTATTCAAAGAGCGAAGCAGCTTACTGGGGAAACAACGCTTTACGATATGTTAC
>WFQC01000169.1 GCA_015487235.1 Alteromonadaceae bacterium | reverse complement strand
CAACACATTGCGCGTCTTTGTGGCTTAAATTGTGATGTAGTTTTTATACCAGAAAGCTTAATGATGCGTATTATCTGCACTGATGATTATATTGTTATTTTTGATGTCGTTACAGGTGAAGCTTTAGATTGGCAAAATTTTGACAACCGTATTGCAGAGTTAGAAGGTGATCCTGAATCATTAGAAATTATTGGTGAAAGCAACAAAACCTTGTTAAGAAATTACCTTACTAGCTTAAAAAATGCTTTAATTGCAGAAAACCAATATCGTGAAGCTTTGCGTTGTGTTGATATATTATTGGCTATGAAGCCTAATGATCCAATAGAACGTCGAGATCGAGGTTTTTTGCTTCACCAGCTTGATTGCTTTAAAGTAGCCTATGATGATTATCGCTACTTTGTTGAGCAATGTCCGAATGATCCTGCCGCTCAACTACTGAAGTTACAACTTGATAATATAAAAATAGGCAATATCGTTTTACACTAATAGCGATTACCTAGATTGAACTCAATTCAAAAGGCCAACAACATTTGACTTTTAATAACAATAAAAATAAATGGATATAACTTTTTATGACTAATACTGCTTTAATAACGAATGATGCGACTATATTAGGGTTGCTAGCTATTTTACTTGGCTTGGTTTTTTATACTGCACACAGTAAACACCGTTTTTGGCAAAAATTTTACACCATAGTGCCTGCATTGTTATTGTGTTATTTTTTACCTTCATTATTAACAACGTTTGGTTTGATTGATGGTGAAAAATCGAATTTATATTATGTTGCCTCGCGTTTTCTTTTACCTGCCTGTTTAGTGTTGTTAACTATTAGTGTTGATTTTAAATCAATCGCACGGTTAGGTTCAAAAGCGATTATTTTATTTTTAACAGGTACCGTAGGCATTGTGATCGGCGGACCTATTGCGTTGCTAATTGTTGCCAGTTTTTACCCTGAACTATTAGGGGTAACGGGGCCAGAAGCGGTATGGCGAGGTATGACAACCGTAGCGGGTAGCTGGATTGGCGGTGGAGCTAACCAAGCCGCTATGAAAGAAATTTATGGGGTTGGAGACAAAATATTTTCAGCAATGATCACCGTTGATATTATTGTTGCTAACCTATGGATGGCGGTTTTATTGGTAATGGCTTCAAAAGCGGAAGCTATTGATAAAAAATCAGGAGCAGATACTTCTGCTATCACCGCATTAAAAGAGCGTATGGAAGCTTTTCGCGCTAAGCATGAAAGGGTTCCGACACTTACTGACTTAATGCTTATTTTGGCGGTAGGTTTTGGGGTAACTGGTTTTGCTCACTTATTTGCTGACACTATTACACCATTTTTTGTTGAAAACTATCCTGCATTAGAGCGTTTTAGTTTTCACAGTAAATTCTTTTGGATGATTGTTTTTGCAACCACAGTTGGTCTTGCTTTGTCGTTTACGCGAGCGCGAGAGCTTGAAGGGGTTGGCGCCTCAAAAATTGGCTCTGCATTTCTATATATCTTAGTCGCAACCATTGGTATGAAAATGGATGTAACGATGATCACTGAAGCCCCCATTTATTTTGTAATAGGGGCTATCTGGATGATAATACACGCTAGTTTAATGCTATTTGTTGCTAAGTTGATAAAAGCACCTGTATTTTATATGGCTGTTGGCTCTCAAGCCAATGTGGGGGGAGCTGCATCAGCACCGGTGGTTGCCTCTGCCTTTCATCCGAGTTTAGCGCCTGTTGGCGTATTATTAGCAGTACTAGGTTATACTCTAGGTACTTATATGGCTTGGCTTTGTGGGCAAATATTACAAGCAATTAATTAAGGAATTTAGATGAGTTTACAACGAATTGAATTAGCTGATTTTGAAGTAGCTAACGATAAACCTTTCGTGCTGTTTGGGGGAATGAATGTTTTAGAGTCGCGAGATTTGGCAATGCAAATTGCTGAACATTATGTAGAAGTTACGCAAAAACTCAATATTCCTTACGTATTTAAAGCGTCTTTTGATAAAGCAAACCGTTCTTCAATTAATTCGTTTCGTGGCCCCGGTATGGAAGAAGGCTTAAGAATTTTTGAAGAAATTAAAACAACTTTTAACGTGCCTATTATTACCGATGTGCATGAATGCTATCAAGCTGCACCAGTTGCTGAAGTGGTTGATGTTATTCAATTACCTGCCTTTTTAGCCCGTCAAACTGATTTAGTGGTAGCAATGGCTAAAACCGGTGCCATTATTAATGTAAAAAAACCGCAGTTTTTAGCCGCTCATGAAATGCGTCACATTATTAATAAATTCAGTGAAGCAGGTAACGAAAAAATTATCTTATGTGAGCGTGGTAGTTGTTACGGCTATAATAATCTTGTTGTTGATATGCTTGCGATGGATGAGATGAAAGCTTATGCCCCCGTCATTTTTGATGCAACCCACGCTTTACAAAAACCGGGTGGGCGCAGTGACTCTGCCGATGGTCGTCGAGCTCAAGCCGTACAGTTAGCTCGCTCAGGTATGGCATTGGGTCTTGCAGGGTTATTTATCGAAGCACATCCAGATCCTGACAAGGCAAAATGTGACGGGCCTTGTGCGCTACCATTAGCTAAGTTAGCGTCTTATTTAACCCAAATGAAAGCGGTTGATGAATTGGTGAAAAGTTTTGAGCCTGTGATCACCGCTTAATTTATTTTATTTGGTATTACTTTTTATTTGGTATTACTTATAAAAAAGCCACTATCACTGGTTGGGTGTGATAGTGGCAAACAAAATGATGAAGTAAGCTTTTAAGTTAACGCTTATTCAGAAATAGTGTTAACCTTAGTGATCTCTTGTGCATTTTTTACTTTTAAGGGTTTAAATTGCTTAGCAAGTAATGTTGTTTTTTCAGCTGGCTCAATAGATAACTGTAAGTTAGCCATTGATTGCGCAATTGTTTGTTTAGCCATGGCTTTAAAAATGTTTTTATTTACTACTTCTGCTTTTTCAATTTGCACTTTAGGTAACTGTGCCGCCTGTGCATTTGCTGTAGTTAAAAAGAGTGTGATCAATGCTGTTAGGCAAAGTGTGATAAATATTGATAATGTGTTAATTGATTTCATGATGCTACCCTTTAATCCAAATACGTTTAATTCAATTTACTTAATGCCAACTAAGCTAATAGGGCAATAATATTCCATATAGATGTTTTTGGACTGCATGCTTTTATTTATAAAGGTTTTTTCCTTTAAGCTATGTCCCAAAGAAATCAATTTAGCTGTTTTGGGAGTCGTCGCCTTTCATCTACGTTGTGTATAATAGATTAAAAATAGCAATTTAAAAAATGATCAATTATAATGTTATTCATTAGAAAATCTAATGCGAAAAATTATTCGTTTTTAGTGAATAAAAAGGAAATATTGTGGCAAGCCGACTTCCCCCGTTAAATGCATTACGCGCCTTTGAAGCCTCAGCAAGGCAGCTAAGCTTTACCAAAGCCGCAGAAGAGCTCTTTGTAACGCAAGCTGCAATAAGTCATCAAATAAAATCGTTAGAAGAGCATTTAGGCTTAAAACTATTTATGCGAAAAAATAGGGCATTGCTCTTAACTGAAGAGGGGCAATCTTACTATCTCGATATTAAAGACATTTTTACCGCCTTACATGAAGCAACAGAAAAACTATTAGCTCGGGGCGCTAAAGGGGCAATAACGGTAAGTATGCAGCCTAGTTTTGCTATTCAGTGGTTAGTGCCGCGTTTAAATGCGTTTAATCAATTACACCCTGAAATAGACGTGCGCATTAAAGCAGTCGATCAGCCTGATAACTCCTTAACAGAAGATGTTGATATTGCTATTTATTATGGTCGAGGTCGTTGGCCTGATGTTCATGCTGAAAAACTGCATACAGAATACTTAGTTCCAGTCTGTTCACCGATGTTATTACAAGGGAAAAAACCATTAAAAACGATTGAAGATTTGGCAAAACATACGTTATTGCATGATACATCAAGACGAGATTGGAAACGTTGGTTTAAAGAAGTGGGCGTAAAAGGTACCAATGTAAATCATGGTGCAATTTTTAGCCACTCATCTATGGTGTTACAAGCTGCTATTTATGGACAAGGTGTGGCGTTAGTCAATAGCGTGTTAGCCAAGCCTGATATTGATGCAGGGCGTTTGGTTTGTCCGTTTGAGCATGTATTGATCAGTAAATCGAGCTTTTACATTGTTTGTCGACCTCATCAAATAGAATTAGGTAAAATTGCCTCCTTTCGACGTTGGGTTTTAGATACGGTTAGTGCAGAAGAAGAGCTAAGTATAGATATGAACGCATAATAATGAAAAATATCACGACCTCAAACATATCAATACATAATGCTCATGCTGATAATGCAATAGCTCATTTTGTTTTTGCCCATGGTGCTGGCGCCGATATGCATCATGAATTTATGCAAACAATGACTGAGTTATTACTACAACAACAGATCAGTGTAACACGCTTTAATTTTCCTTATATGGATCGACGAATACAAGAAAATAAGCGTTTTCCTCCTAATAGAATGCCGGTATTAGTAGCCTGTTATCAGCAAGTATTAAGCGAATTAAAAACTGATTTGCCTATCTTTATTGGTGGAAAATCAATGGGTAGCCGAGTTGCAGCAACATTGGTCACAACAAAATTTGCCAATGACCTAGCGATAACAGAAAATATAAAAGGCGTTATTTGTTTAGGTTATCCTTTTCATCCACCTAAAAAGCCAGAAAGTCTACGTTTACAACCCTTACAGCAAGCTTTAAAGCCGATACTTATTATACAAGGTGAACGCGATACGCTCGGCAACAGAAGTGAAATATTAAACTATTCACTTGCCAAAACTTGTCAAATTGAATTTTTAGCTGACGGTGATCATAGCCTAAAACCAAGAAAAAAATCCGGCTATCAATACCAACAACATTTACAGCTAGCCAGTGAAAAAATTAAACAATTTATAAGCAATTCATTAAATCTCCGCTAATCTTAGAAGTAGGTACTTCTGTTTTATTTTGTCTACATAAGTATGTTTCCCTGCATTTATTGGAGGTGATTATGAGTATTTTTCAACATTACCAAAGTCATTATGATCGAGCGCAAGAAGAAGAGTTTACCTTACAAGAATTTTTAGAACTTTGTAGGTCAAATAAGCTTGCCTATGCTAATGCTGCTGAAAGATTATTAAAAGCTATCGGCACGCCTGAAATGATTGATACCTCGCAAGATCCTCGATTAAGCCGAATTTTCTCTAACCGTGTTATTGCTCGTTATCCTGCTTTTAAAGATTTTTATGGTATGGAAGATGCTATTGAGCAAATTGTTGCTTACCTTAAACATGCCTCGCAAGGGCTCGAAGAGAAAAAACAAATTTTATACTTATTAGGGCCTGTTGGAGGCGGGAAATCATCATTAGCTGAAAAGTTAAAAGCGCTAATGCAGCAAGAACCTATTTATGTGCTAAGTGCTAATGGTGTTCGTAGCCCAGTTAATGATCATCCTTTATGCTTATTTGACCTTAATAGCGATGGCAAAATATTACAAGAGGAATATAACATTCCAGCACGTTATTTAAATACTATTATGTCGCCTTGGGCTGCGAAACGCTTGCATGAATTTAAAGGTGATATTGCAAAATTTAAGGTGAGAAAAGTTTATCCTTCTATTTTGGAACAATTAGCCATCGCAAAAACAGAACCTGGCGATGACAATAACCAAGACATTTCATCACTCGTTGGTAAAGTTGATATTAGGCAGCTAGAGCATTTTGCTCAAAATGATCCTGATGCTTATAGTTATTCAGGGGCTTTATGTCGAGCAAACCAAGGGATCATGGAGTTTGTGGAAATGTTTAAAGCGCCTATTAAGGTGTTACACCCGCTATTAACGGCCACTCAAGAAGGAAACTATAACCCTACCGAAGGCTTATCTGCACTACCTTTTGATGGTATTTTACTGGCGCACTCTAATGAATCTGAATGGCAAACCTTTAGAAACAATAAAAATAATGAGGCCTTTTTAGATCGCGTTTACATTGTTAAAGTGCCTTATTGTATGCGGGTGTCAGAAGAAGTAAAAATTTATAAAAAATTACTCGAGCATAGCGAGCTTAAAGAAGCACAATGTGCCCCTGATACGCTGGAAATATTAGCCAAATTTTCAGTATTATCGCGCCTTAAAGAGCCTGAAAATTCTAGTATTTATTCTAAAATGCGCGTTTATGATGGCGAAAGCTTAAAAGATACCGATCCTAAAGCAAAATCTTATCAAGAATACCGCGATTTTGCTGGTATGGATGAAGGTATGTCAGGTTTATCAACACGTTTTGCCTTTAAAATATTATCACGGGTTTTTAACTTTGATCACAGTGAAATTGCAGCCAACCCTGTGCACTTATTTTATGTGCTTGAACAGCAAATAGAGCGAGAGCAATTACCAAAAGAAACAACCGAACGTTACCTTGAATTTATTAAAGGGTATTTAACGCCACAATATGTTGAATTTATTGGTAAAGAAATTCAAACCGCTTATTTAGAGTCTTATTCTGAATACGGACAAAATATTTTTGACCGTTACGTTACCTATGCTGATTTTTGGATCCAAGATCAAGAGTATCGTGATGCTGAAACGGGGCAATTATTTGACCGAGAAGCATTAAATAATGAATTAGAAAAAATTGAAAAGCCTGCTGGTATTAGTAACCCTAAAGATTTTCGTAATGAAATTGTTAATTTTGTTTTGCGGGCTAAGGCAAATAATAATGGTAAAAATCCAGCGTGGACAAGTTATGAAAAACTTCGCACGGTAATTGAGAAAAAAATGTTTTCAAATACCGAAGATTTATTACCGGTTATTTCTTTTAATGCGAAAACCTCAAGTGATGATCAACAAAAACATGACGACTTTGTTGAACGTATGATGAGTAAAGGCTACACCAAAAAACAAGTCCGTTTGTTGTCTGAATGGTATTTACGTGTGAGAAAATCGTCTTAAATTGTCGTTAAGGTAGATGTTTTATGGCCAATTTTATTGATCGACGCTTAAATGGAAAAAACAAAAGCATGGTTAATCGCCAGCGGTTTTTACGTCGCTATAAAACGCAAATTAAGAAATCATTGGCCGATGCGATTAATAAACGGGGTATCACCGATATAGAGAGTGGCGAAAGTGTCAATATTCCGAAAAAAGATTTGAGTGAACCTGTTTTTCATCATGGTGAAGGTGGTGAGCGCAATCGTATTCATCCTGGTAATGATCAATTTGCTCCAGGAGACCGTATTCCTCGCCCTAAAAATCAGCAAGGTCAAGGCAGTGGGCAGGGTGAAGCCAGTAATACTGGTGAAGGTGAAGAAGACTTTGTTTTTTCTATTTCTAAAGAAGAATACTTAAATTTACTGTTTGAAGATTTAGCTTTACCTAATCTTGAGAAAAAGCAATTAGATAAACTTATTGAATATAAAACCGTACGTGCGGGCTATTGTGCTGATGGTGTACCTGCCAATATTGACATTGTAAAGTCTCTGCAAGGTTCTATTGCGCGGCGTATTGCTATGACAGCGAGCAAGCGCAAACAGCTAAAAGCGTTAGAAGCTGAATTAGCCACATTAGAACAAGCAAAAGGTGAGCACTTTAGTCAAATAAAGCAGCTAAAAGCACAAATTAAAGCCTTGAAAGAAAAAATAGCTAAAGTACCTTTTATTGATACCTTTGATTTACGTTTTCGCAATTATGCCAAACAAGCTATTCCTAGCTCTAAAGCGGTAATGTTTTGCTTAATGGATGTTTCAGGCTCGATGGATCAAGCTACAAAAGATATTGCTAAACGCTTTTATATATTGTTGTACTTGTTCTTAACGCGCACTTATAAAATGATCGATGTTGTTTTTATTCGTCACCATACGCAAGCTAAAGAGGTTGACGAGCAAGAGTTTTTTTATTCGCGAGAAACTGGCGGAACCATTGCGTCAAGTGCTTTAGCGTTAATGAGTAAAATTATGGATGAACGTTATAGCGATAGTGATTGGAATATTTATGGTGCGCAAGCTTCTGACGGTGATAATTGGTCAGATGATTCTCCCCATTGTCGCGAGCTATTAAGCACTAAAATCTTACCTAGGGCACGCTACTTTAGTTATATTGAAATAACGCAGCGTGCTCATCAAAGCTTATGGTATGAGTACAGTAAACTTGCTAAACAGTGTCGTTATTTTGCTATGCAGCACATTCGTAATGTTGAAGATATCTATCCTGTGTTTAGAGAATTATTTAAAAAAGGTACTGAACAAGCTGCTTAAAAGGCTTTGTATAAAGCAGCAAGTTATCATCAAGCGTAGGAGTAGTTTATGGTAAAACGTAAACCGTTAGACGACAGTGCTGACTGGACTTTTGATTTACTTGCACAATATCAACAAGAAATAGCGCGTGTGGCTGATATTTATCAGCTTGATACTTATCCTAACCAAATTGAAGTGATCACCACAGAGCAAATGATGGATGCTTATGCCAGTGTTGGTATGCCTATTGGTTATAACCATTGGACCTTTGGCAAAAAGTACATTCAAACAGAAAAAAACTATAAACGTGGTCGTATGGGGCTCGCTTATGAAATTGTCATTAATTCTAACCCTTGTATTGCTTACTTGATGGAAGAAAACACCATGCCAATGCAAGCGTTGGTTATGGCGCATGCCTGTTATGGCCATAACTCTTTCTTTAAAAACAATTACTTATTTAAAACATGGACAGATGCTGACTCTATTATTGATTACTTGCTATTTGCTAAAAACTATATTGCTGAATGTGAGCATAGATACGGTATAGAAGCGGTTGAAACCACCTTAGATGCTTGTCATGCATTGATGAATCATGGTGTAGATCGCTATAAAAGACCCCAAAAACTTTCTCTTGAAGAAGAAAAAAAACGCCAGAAAGAGCGTGAAGTGTATTTACAGTCTCAAGTTAATACCTTGTGGCGAACGTTACCGCAACAGGTTGATAACCCAAAGCAAGAAAAACTCAGTTTTCCTGAAGAACCACAAGAAAATATTTTATATTTTATCGAAAAACATGCCCCGTTATTAGAGTCTTGGCAACGTGAAATTGTGCGTATTGTGCGTAAAATATCACAATATTTTTATCCTCAAAAACAAACGCAAGTGATGAATGAAGGTTGGGCTTGCTTTTGGCATTACACTATTTTAAATCACCTTTATGATGAGGGCTTATTAACCGATAAATTTATGCTAGAGTTTTTACATCATCATACCAATGTAGTCGCTCAGCCTGATTATAATAGTCCTTATTATTCAGGAATAAACCCATACGCCTTAGGGTTTAATATGTTTGTTGACCTTCGCAGAATTTGTGAAAACCCAACAGCAGAAGATAAGCAATGGTTTCCTGAAATTGCTGGCAGCTATTGGTTAGACACTTTGCATTTTGCTATGGAATCTTTTAAAGATGAAAGTTTTATTAGTCAGTATTTGTCACCTAAATTAATTCGAGATTTTAAATTTTTTCAAATTAATGATCAGCAACAAAAAGACTATGTAGAAATAGCCGCTATTCATAATGAACAAGGTTATCAACAAATTCGTACCATGCTTTCTAATCAATATAATTTAAGTCAACTTGAGGTCAATATTCAAATAACCAATGTGGATGTCGATGGCGACAGAACATTAACTTTACGTTATACCCCGCAAAATAATATTCCCTTAGCGGCATCAAAAGATGAAGTACTTAAGCACTTACATTATTTGTGGAAGTTTGATGTTAAGTTGGTACAAGAAAATGAGCAAGGTGAAGAAGAAGTAATATCCTCGTGCCCTAATACCAACTCAAATAAATAACTGATCAACCTTGCTGGTTAAAATAATACCTAGCTTCGTTATGAATTTTGCAAGTATAATAACTACTTACTGCAATTCAGGTCTTGCTAACCATCATTTTTCCTGCGCAAATTTTAGATCATTTACTTAATCGAATGGGTATAATGCGTTTCTTCTCGTAGGCTTTTTAGGTAAACTGACGCCTTTTGGTGGCACTGGCTAATATTAGCTAGCTTTAGCGCCGTTATCGCAATAAAAGAGTAACAAATGACCACGATTGTTTTATATTGTCGCCCTGGTTTTGAAAAAGAGTGTGGGGCTGAAATTCAAGAGAAAGCGGCTTGGAACGAAATATACGGTTATTTAACCTTAGTCAAAAAACAAGGCTTAGTTTACTTTCACTTACATCAAGATGAAGACGCAGACGTATTGATGCAAAAATTGCCACTAAAACGGTTGATTTTTGCGCGACAATGGTTCGCAACCATTACAGACAAACTAACATTGCCTGAATATAATCGTGTTGAAGCTATCTGTGAAGCCTTAGGTGAAGAATGGCAATACAGTGATTTACGTATGGAAACTCCCGATACCAATGAGGGTAAATCATTATCAAAATTTTGTCGTAAATTAGCAGTTCCTTTACGCCAAGCCTTACGAAAAACTAAGGTACTCACTGAGAAAGGTGATAATGAAGGTGTTAATTTACACGCTTTATTTTTAAGTGGCCAAGAAGTTATACTGGGTTATTCTTTTACCCATAACAGCTCTGTGCATGTTATGGGGATCCCTCGCCTAAAGTTTCCTGCACAAGCACCTAGTCGTTCAACATTAAAATTAGATGAGGCATTTCTTCATTTTATTCCTAAAGAGCAACGAGAAACACGATTGACCTCAGGAATGAAAGCGGTTGATTTAGGCGCAGCACCTGGAGGTTGGACTTACCAGCTTGTACGTCGTGGTATGATGGTTTCAGCCGTTGATAATGGCCCGATGGCTGAGTCGTTAATGGAAACGGGACAAGTAAAACATTATATGATGGATGGCTTTAAATTTACACCAATGAAACAAAACGTTTATTGGCTTGTGTGCGATATGATCGAAAAGCCAACTCGTGTGGCAAAGCTCATGGCTGATTGGTTATTACATGGCTATTGTAAAGAAGCTATTTTTAATTTAAAGCTACCCATGAAAGGACGTTATCAGCAAGTACAACAAGACTTACAGTTAATTAAAGATCTTTTTGCTGAATACCGTGTTAAATATGAAATGTACGCCAAACATTTGTACTATGACCGAGAAGAAGTTACCGTACATGTTCGATTACTTTCTACACCGCCTTTAGCTTCATAATCATAATGTTGTTTCTTTTGTAGCGATATGTTAAAAGTTATTCTAATTAAAATTCTATCATAATCAAAGGTATATAAGCATGGATGATATAACTCAACATAAAAGCTCAACAGAGGGTAGCGCCAAAATCGTATATATTTTATATATTGTAGCGGTGTTTATTGGTTTAGCTGGCATTATTGGGGTTATTATTGCTTATGTTAATAGAGATGACGCACCTGAATGGTTGAAAAGTCATTATCAGTTTCAAATTAGAACATTTTGGATCGGTGCGCTGTATATGATTGTTGGCGGGATATTATCGCTGATCTTTATTGGTTGGCTGATATTGCTTTTTTGGGTTATTTGGTTAATTGTAAGATCAGTAAAAGGCTTGAAATTATTGGATATGAAACAAGCGCACCCTAATCCAACTACATGGTTTTTTAACTAAATACTTTAGCGGGTGTTAACTTTTTGAGTTTAAATTTTGTTCAATCTAACCGTGTTATCATCGCAGTATGACTGGGTAAAATTGAAAACATAAAAAACCGACCTAGTGTCGGTTTTTTATGTAAAAGTTAGTATAAAAAGCGCATATGAAAAAAGCGGTTATAAACGCTCTAGTACTGCTTCAGTAAAGTCAGTTGTACCGTGAGTACCGCCTAAATCACCTGTGGTGCGATCACCTGATTCGATAACATCTTTAATTGCAGCGCGAATTTTTTCTGCTTTATCACTCATGTCGAGGTATTCAAGCATTTGAATTGCTGCGAGCATTACTGACGTTGGGTTTGCTAAGTTTTTACCTGCAATATCAGGAGCACTACCATGAACAGCTTCAAAAATAGCACAATCTTCACCAATATTTGCGCCAGGCGCCATGCCTAAACCGCCAACTAATCCAGCACAAAGATCAGATAAAATATCACCAAAAAGGTTAGTCGTCACAATAACATCAAATTGTTGCGGGTTCATTACTAACTGCATACAGCAGTTATCAACAATCATTTCTGTTGACTCAATATCAGGATAGTCTTTAGCTACATCACGAGCCACTTTAAGGAATAAACCTGAAGTTGATTTTAATATATTGGCTTTGTGTACAGCAGTTACTTTTTTACGACCTTCTTTACGCGCGGTTTCGTAAGCAAAGCGTACAATGCGCTCGGCACCTTCACGTGTGATAATACTCATTGCTTCGGCAATTTCACCATCGGCAGAAATACATTGCCCTGCACCTGAATACATACCTTCAGTATTTTCACGTACCGTTAAAATATCAATATTTTCATAACGGGCTTTTGTACCTTTAAATGATAAAACAGGACGTAAATTGGCGTATAATTTAAAGTGCTTGCGTAAGGTTACGTTAATTGACGTAAAGCCTTCACCAACTGGCGTTGTTAATGGGCCTTTTAAGGTCACTTTGTTTTTTTCAATTAAGGCTAAGGTTTCTTCTGGTACTAATTCTCCGTGCTTTTCTAATGCGGTTAGGCCAGCATCAGCAAACTCATAGTTAAAATTACAACCAGCTTTATCAAGTACTTTTAAGGTAGCTTCAATAATACTAGGGCCTATTCCGTCACCAGGAATAACGGTTATTGTTTGTTTGGTCATCAAAAATACCTTTTTCTAAATTGCTATGATTATCATTAATAATATATAACGATAAATTTCGTAGTATGAATTAGTCACGCCACGTTAGTTATGGCGCGCTTTATATCATGTAATAATTCTGTAAGCGAGTATGAAAGTTTACCAAAACGTTAGCAAACTGACACCGCAGTCAACATTTGTAGTTATTATATAACAACTTGTTAGTACTAACCTGTGATATCTCAATAACAACTATTCTAATAGGTGATATTCATTATTTAAAATATTGATATTGTTCGATCGCATCTTTGCCGATAGCGTAAAGTGACTCATTTTTAAAAAGTAACGGCGTACATTCTTCAATTGTTGTGATGCCGTCAGATTTTATATGTTGGGTGCGATAATACGTTAATTGGTAATGATCTTGAGCCACTGTTTTTGCTTCTGTTATATCAGGGCTACCCAAATCTTCTAAAATTTGATCAAGGCTTAACTTGTCTAGTTTTATATTGGCGATATATTGTTTGTTATAAGCCTGTCTGTCTTCCCATTTCATCTTGGTTGGGCTGTCATCGTAGAACGTTGCGACTAGTGCTACTAAAGCAACATAAATACCAACAGCGATAGCGATACGGGTAAGTACTTTTTTATTCATTAATTAGCCTTAATTTTTTAAAGGAACAACAATATTTTCATCGCTATCAAGGTTAGTTTCAACTGCTTGTTGGTTAGGTAAGCGAATATCTTTAAGGTTGAATCCTAAGGGAATACCTTGTTTTAGCGTGAGTAATTGGCGACTAAGCTCTATTTGCTCTTGGTTTTGTGATAATTTTTGTTTTATTTTAGGTTTAAGTGTTTCTGCTTTAAGTATGCCCATTAAAGAATTATATTGATTAATCAACTCTGCCGCAGTAATGGGGCCAATGGAAGGAACACCAGGTATTTTATTGGTGCTGTCACCGGTTAGTGTCCATAAATCGATCAACTGGCTTGGTTTTACACGAAACTTATCGGTTACATAATTTTCATCTAAATAACGACGGTTAAAATAATCATAAACACGAATATTGGCTCCCAGTAAGGTTAAGAATATTTTATCTGTTGATACAATGGTTACAAACTGACCTCGTAGCGCTACTTTCACCGCAAGTGTTGCGATAAGATCATCTGCTTCATCTTGCTCTGACACCAGAGAGTCAATGCCTAAAGTGAGTAATTCATCTTGAATAGCAATAAGCTGTTGAGCAAGGTGCTCAGGCATTTTTTTACGCCCTTTTTTATAATCAGGGTAGAGTTTATAACGCCAACAAGGTTGTTCAGGATCAAATACCGCTAATGCATGTGTTGGCGATTGCTGCAATAAAATTTTATTTACCGCAGCAATACAAGCCTTTTGAGTATTAAATAATACTTGCTGTTTAGTGTTATCTGATAAGGTATTGTTAAAGAGGAAAGGGCGCTCTTGTACCGCATAAATGCGACGAATTAAATTCATTGCGTCAATCAGTACAAGATGAGCAGCCACTAATTTTGCTCCTTGGCGATTTTATAACAAGGAACATATTCGCTACCAGGTAGCTTCATACGTTGTTGTTTAACAAATGATTCTAAGAGGTTATCCATTAAGTGCATAATTTCAGCTTCGCCTGAGATCATAAAAGGCCCATGCTCTCGAATTGTTTTTATACCCGCAGATTTAACATTACCGGCCACAATACCTGAAAATACACGTCTTAAATTAGCGGCAAGCGTTGCGGTGTCCATGTCTTTTTTTAAGGTAAGTGAAGCCATATTTTCATGAGTGGGTTCAAAAGGATGCTGAAATTGCTCTTCAATATGCATTGACCAATTAAAATGAAAACCATCGCCAGTTTGTTTACGATAGGTGATCACTTCCTCTAATTTCGATTTTAAAGTTTTAGCTACGAATTCTGCATCATCAATTATTATTGTGTATAAGGCTTGTGCTTTGGCACCTAAAGTGGCAGCGATAAAATTGTCTATCTCTTTAAAGTATTGCTCTGCAGATGCTGGGCCAGTCAAAATAATCGGTAATTTTTGTGCCTGGTTTTTACTGTGTAATAAAATACCTAAAATATAAAGTAATTCTTCTGCAGTACCAGCACCGCCAGGAAAAATAACAATACCATGAGATAAACGAACAAAGGCTTCTAAGCGTTTTTCTATATCGGGCATTATCACTAATTCATTAACGATAGGGTTGGGGGGTTCTGCCGCGATAATACTGGGCTCGGTTAAGCCAATATAGCGACCATCAGTAATACGTTGTTTGCCGTGCCCTAAGGTAGCACCTTTCATTGGCCCTTTCATTGCGCCAGGGCCACAGCCTGTGCAAATATTAAAGTTACGCAACCCTAGTTGATAGCCGACTTCTTTGGTGTATTTATATTCTTCTTGATTAATAGAATGTCCGCCCCAACAGGTGATCAAATTAGGCTCTGTTGCCGGTAATATGGCATTGGCATTACGCAAAATATCAAAAACAATATGGGTTATTTGTTCAGAAACTGATGTCAGTTCATCGGTAATATAGTTATAGCGATCATGGGTAAATAAAATATCACGCAATACCGCTGACACTTGCTCTTGCACACCTTTAATTATTTTTCCGTCAACAAAAGCATCGTGAGGCGGGTTTTGTAAATCTAGCTTAATGCCACGCTCTAAACGTAATACTTGAATATTAAAATCACTGTAACGTTGATAAATAGCTTCAGCGTCGTCAGTGGCGCAACCCGCGTTTAGCACTGCTAGTACACAGTTTCTAAAAAGTGTATGTACACAGCAAGTAGCATTATGTTGTAAACGTGACACTTCTAGCTGTGAAAGCAAATTCATATTCCCGACAGGGCTTATTTGAATATGCATAAAATCTCCTTAAACTTTATTCTGTGTGACAGGCTGTTTATCTTAATAGACGTTAATTTGGTTAAAAGCCTTACTAAAAAGCTAAAACTAGTATGAATTACAGATAAACCACCTTATTTTTACCGCTATTTTTAGCTTGATATAAGCCTTTATCAGCGCGCTCAAAAGCTTGGTGAATATTGTCATCTTCTCTTATATGTGTAGCACCAATTGATAAGGTAATTGTTACGCGGTCTTGTTTAAATTTAAAAGGAAGGGCAGCAATTTTTTTTCTTAACCATTCTAAAGACTTCATTAAGTCGGCTTTTTTAGTTTTACTAAAAATAATAACAAACTCTTCACCACCGTAGCGGGCGGTAAATATATTTTTAGATTGTAAACTTTGCATGGTTTTAGCAATAACTTGTAAGGTTTTATCGCCTGCTGTATGCCCATAGGTATCATTGATTTTTTTAAAGTCATCAATATCAATAACCGCAATGGCAAGATCAAATTTCTTTTGATGAAAACGTACCATTTCTTTGGCAAAGTGCTCATCAAAAGCAGCTCGGTTATTAAGTTTTGTGAGTGCATCTTGCATATTTTTGCGTTGTTGCTCTTTTAAGCGGGCTTCAAAATCTTTGCTCTGTTTTTCTAGAGAATTAATTTGTTCAGCCATAACCTGTAATTGCGCTTTCAGTACTTTTTGGTTTTCAACTTCAAGTTGAGTTTTTGACTCAATGGTATTGGCAATCAGTTGTAATTTATCTTGTATATCGCTTTTTACATCGGTTAATGACGCAGCTTTTTCAACTACATTGGTCATATCATCAATTTGTTTTTGTAGCTGATTGTTGAGTTCGGTATGAACCTTTTGTGATTCACTATTAGCCACGAGAGTATTTTTAACGGCATGTTGCACTTTAGATAAGGTTTGATTGAGTGCTAATAAAAACGACTCTGCGGTATCTCGCTCTGTTTTTAGATCAATTAAAATGAGATCAAAAACGTGAATAAAATGCGCTATAAGTTCTTTATTAGAGATGTTTTTCGTTAAACTTTGCTGTATCGCTTGTACTTTTACCGCTTGTTGCTCAGACAATTGTAATTGCTCTAACAGTTGTGAGAATTTGCGTAAAATTTCAAGGTTTACTTCATTACCCTCAAGCGCAGAAGCAAGTTCTTCTTTGTCTGTTACGGTAACATTTTCATCTAATGAAACCTTGGCTTTTAACGCGGCTTCATAAAGTGTTACTAATTCTCTCAGCAGTGGAACATATTGAATAACAGCTTCTTTGCTGTCTTTGTTTTCGTCAATTAAAGTGCGGAGGTTGCGTCGTAATTGTGGTGGTAATCCTTTAATTTTTTGTAATATTTTACCTGCAGCGTGAAACTGTTGATGAAGCTCTTTAATGTTTTTGTCGTTATTTGCAGAATGCTGTAATAATAACTTAGATATTTCATTAATTTGTATTTCTATCTCAGCAAGTGGGGCTGATTTAGTGAGCAGGGTTCTAAAGTTCGCAAGCTTATTATCAAGCTTTAAATCAATACCTTTGCAGACTTGTGACAATTTACCTATAAATTGAATGAGTTGGCTAGATTGTGTGTTAAAACTTTCCTCTAAAACGGATCGTGATTTTATGGCAGCATCAAGCTTTTTTTTCAGCTCTTTTACTTGCGCAGCAGCTACAGAATTATCATTCATAAATCTTCTGTCCCTAATTACTTGTATTATTAAGGCTTTTTAAGCCATCTCTATAATAACGGTAAATTGTCATTTAAGTATTCATTATATTTTCCCATTATAGTAATTTAAATCAAAAAAGTGCTAATTGTTAGTAACTTAATTCATTTTTATTGTTTTATTTTTATTTAAATCTTCATTGATAGCATTTATTAACACTTTTATCGCTTTTTATCTTTACCCAAAAAGCGAACAACCGTTACACTTAACTACCTTTTTTTATTAATGAAAGACCATGATTAATCAAATAAAAAATATTAGCTTTATTTTTACTTTTTTTATCTTCTTTACTGCAACAAGCAACTTGGTAAATGCACAAGTTGTTGTTGATATTGCTATTACTGA
This sequence comes from Alteromonadaceae bacterium, assembly GCA_015487235.1. Classification (GTDB taxonomy): domain Bacteria; phylum Pseudomonadota; class Gammaproteobacteria; order Enterobacterales; family Alteromonadaceae. Next base: position 7,941 of record WFQC01000169.1, on the reverse strand, counting down.
ACCCGATCATCATTTGGCAGAAGTGCGTGTTAGTTTTGAAAAAACATCTCTCGAAACACTTGATGTTCAATTACCCACATGGCGTACTGGGCGTTACGAAATACTTAATTTAGCTAATGGTATTCGTAAATTTTCAGCGATCGATCAGTCAGGCAATACATTATCTTGGCAAAAAACAGACAAAAATACTTGGCAGATAAATAATACTAAAAACAAGCAAGTGACGGTGCATTACCAAGTGTATGCAAACCAACTAGGTAAGCGAACTCGCCATATTGACGATAGCCATGCGTTTTTAGATGCTTCTGCTGTTGTGATGTACACAGCGCAACAACGAAACAAACAGCACCTGATTAATTTGAATGTACCTAAAGGTTGGCGCAGTGCTACAGGATTAGAGCAAGGTAACAATAATCATCAATTTATAGCTAAAGATTATGATGTTTTGGTTGATTCACCTATTGAAACCGGCATTCAAAAAGTTCATCACTTTAAGGTAGATGGCCGAGAATATGAGCTCGTTATTTGGGGCGAAGGTAATTACGATGAGCAGCAAATGGCTAAAGATTTAGCCATAATAGTGAAACAAGCTAAATATATTTGGTCTGATTACCCTTTTTCTCGTTATGTGTTTATGGTGCATGCAACCAGCGGCGCCCGTGGTGCTACCGAACATTTAAATTCAACCATTATTCAACGTTCTCGTTATAGTTTTCATAAACGCGATGATTATTTAGGCTTTTTATCAACCGCAGCGCATGAATTTGTTCATACATGGAATGTGAAACAATATCGCCCTGAAGGCTTGTTTCCGTATGATTATCAGCAAGAAAACTATACAAGCTTATTGTGGGTGTCTGAAGGCTCTACCAGTTATTTACAAAACCAGTTATTACTGCGTGGCGATTTAATGACGAAAAAAGAGTTTTTTAAAATGTTGGCCAAGCGTATTACCAGTTATCAACATAAGCCTGGTCGTGATTTACAAAGTGTTGCCGAGGCAAGTTTTGATAAGTGGATCAGCCAAGGTGGAGACTATGGACAAAATCATAGCGTAAATATTTATTCTGAAGGTTTTTTAGTGTCATGGATGCTTGATTTTAGTATTTTGTCGGCAACAGATAATAAAAAAAGTTATCGTGATGTACATAATTTATTATATAAAAATTATCGCCTACCGCATGCCTTTACTGAACAAGATATGTTAACCATTTTACAGCAATTAACTGGGCAAGATTATCAAGACTTTTGGCAGCAAAATGTTCACGGTTATGCAAAACCTGACTTTAGTAAGTTATTGGCGAAGGCTGGCTTAAAAATGTTCTACAGCGATGATAATAAAACCAAAGTTTTTTCAGGTATTAAAACCAAGCCTCATCAAAATGGTTTAACGGTTACGGCGGTTGAAAAAGACAGCCCAGCTTGGCAAGCAGGATTAACCGTAGGTGATATTATTATTGCAGTTGACGGTTTACGTATTGCTCATAAGCAGCTTGATGAGCGTTTAAATGATTTTGATCCAGAGCAAGCTGTTAAGGTAACTTTTTTTAGACGTGATCAACTTACCACGAAAACGGTAAAACTAGCAGCAATGCCAAAAGCTAAGCTTACTATTAAAGTAGTTGATAAGCCGAGCAAAGCTCAAAAAGCTTTCTTTAAAGCATGGACAGGGCTTGATTTAGTGAACTAATTTTAGCTTGAACAAAATTCAAACTCGAAAGGTCAATACACCCTAACTAAAAAGCGCCTAGCGAACTACGCTATGCGCTTTTTTGCTGTTAGACGCAGACGTTATTGCCTGACGCAGACGTTATTGCCTAATAGTGCGTAAATTTGGCGCTGTATTTAGATGGGTTGATCGAAAGGGATTAATATCTAAACCACCACGACGAGTGTAGCGGGCAAACACTGTGAGCTCTTCTAGCTGATAATATTTTTGTAGATCACAAAAAATACGCTCAACACATTGTTCATGAAACTCATTATGTTTGCGAAATGAAATAATATATTTGAGTAAAGCGGCATGATTAATTGCTTCACCTTGGTAATGAATATAAAGGCTTGCCCAGTCGGGTTGGCTAGTGATCAAACAATTTGATTTTAATAAATGACTGACTAAGTATTCTTCTTTTATCTCGGGTGACGCATTTTTTTCGGCAAGCAATTCAGGTTGATAATCATAATTTTCAATCGATACCTCAATATGATCAATGCACAAGGCATTTGTTGAGGCTATGGCTAATGGAGGACAATTATCTAACGGAAATAACTTAACCTCTGTCGTTGCAGCAGCACATTGGCTTAGATCTTTTGTTAATACTTTAAGAACTGCTTGCCATGAAGCAAATTTGCTCTGATTAAAACTATTGAGATAAAGTTTAAATGATTTTGACTCAACTAAGTTAGGGCTAGTGCAAGGAAAGCGAAATTCAGCAAGTGCAACAATAGGTTTTCCTTGCGGATTTAACCAAGACAATTCATAGCCATACCAAACATCTTCTCCGACAAAGGGCAATGTTTCGGTATTTAATGCTAAATCGTTACGGTTTAAACTACGCGGAACGGCTTGTAATAAAGCAGGCGAATAATTTTCGACATACTTAGTCGCTTTTCCTAATGATAATTGGCTAAGTTCTTTTGCGTTTTGATAAGTAGTCATAGACAATAGTCAGTAATAAAGTTATTGAGAAAACGTGCAGTATATAGGATCAAAACTCGCAATGAAATCAAGCAACCCATTGAAAGAGCAGTTATGGCAATTGAGCCAAGATTATATTGAACAATACCAACAAAAGCATGGCCGCTTGCCTATTGCAGATCTTGACACTGAGTCTGTATCTCCTTGTCAGGTTAAGTCTATTGAGGATGAAAAAACTACTTGGCAAACAGTTAAAATAACAGAATCTTTAGACTTTTCTAATATAGAAAAAGCACTCGAGTTAACTATTCATACTGATTTTGTTGATTATTTTTGCACACTGTATGCAGATGGTATTAACGCGAAAACTGAAGATGGTAAATTATCACTATTGTTTGCGTGGAACCATGATGATTTTTTACGTTTACAAGAAAACATTATTGGCCATATTTTAATGAAGCAAAAGCTAAAACAACCTATTACGTTATTTTTTGCGGTAACCGATGAAGAAGATATGATTTTGTCATTAAATAATGAGAGTGGAGAAATTTGGGTTGAGCGGGTAGGTTGTAAGCCACATAAAAAACTCGCTAACTCAATGGCTGAATTTATAGCACAACTAGCGTTTGACTTGTAATGTATTGATAATCGTTTGAGTTAGCTGTAATTGAGTTATTTTAAGTTTTTAATCTCTTGTATTTGTTGTTTAATTTCAGCTAATTCTGCTTTTAAAGGTTGAAGTGCTTGAGCAATAATCTGTTCAAGTATTTTTTCATTAAGGGTGTCGAGCGTGGTTGAGAGGTTATTATTGTCTTGGTTTGCTGGCGTTTTTTGATCTGGTGATGTTTGAGCTTGGCTATTAGGTTGGTGCTGCCAATTTTTTAAGACATTAATAATGGTTGGTAAAGGGGCTGGTTGGCTTAATTTTGTTTTTATTAAAGCCACACTGGGTTTTTTACCTTGATCTGCAAGCGTATTAGCAATGGCGATAATTTCTTCAATAATGGTCATTTTCACTTTTTTATTTATTGTAAATATAACGATATTTTAGCGAAAATTACGATAAAAGTCTTTTCTTTATCTGTATCTCTTTACTTAGTCTAATAATATCAAACAGTTAGCTTTATTAGCAAATTTGGTTTGTTCTTTGCTGTTTATCTTGTGTAATAAATAATATTTGCTGAAATTTAAATCACAATAACATTTAAAGGATAATCAAATGAAAACACTCAATAAAATGAAATATTCTCGTGCAAAAAACACCTTATTAGCCTTAGTCATTGCACTACCGCTTACTACTGCCTTGTCAGGTTGTGTGATTGCTGTGGGTGGTGACAAAGGAGACTATGACTACGCTTATGATTTTGAAGATAAAGAACAAGAAAATCGCCATAAATTAACACAGTTACAACCTAATATGAGCTTTATTGAAGTTAAAACAATAATGGGCATTCCAGACTTTAATGAAGTCTATGAAAAAAATGGTGAAACAATTCAAGTGCTTTTTTACCGTACACATCGCACTAAAAAAGATGGTTTAACAACAAAAGGTGAATGTACTCCGTTAATTTTTAAAGAAAATAAGTTAGTTAGTTGGGGAGAGGCGGCCTATAGCCAGATCTAACTTATCTCATAAGGTTAAATTATAAACGACTAATTTGACCTCACTTTAAAATTCCTGATATGGTAGCCGTTATAAAATAATGATAATAATTTAGCGTTGTTGATCTTTTGTGTTTGAGCTTATACCAACAGATAAAGATCAATAACGTTAACATAGCAAAGAGGGATTACCATGACGGATTCTGTAACGATTGAAAACGATCTTGATATAAGAGCTGAGTATCTATCAAATGAAGATTTAAAGCTTGCAGCCTCATTGTTATATCAATCTTATCAAGACGACCCTATATTTCTTGATATTTTCAATGGTGATAAGCCTGATTATGAACAACGACTTAGAGCGCTTATTCGTGAAGAGTTAGGAATATTTTGTCAGGCTAAACAGCCTATGGTTGGTCTGTATCTTGGTGAAACTCTAGTGGGCGTTGCATGCTTAAATAGCCCTACCGAAGGTTTTGACTCTAATCGCTTTTGGCATTGGCGTTTAAAAATGATGCTTAGTGCCGGTTATTTTAGTACTAAACAAATGATAGAAAAAGAAAAAATTATTGCTGAAGCGGTACCTTTTAATGCTTATCACATGTTATCGTTAATTGCGATCCATCCACTACATCAACATCATGGCTTAGGTCATTATTTGATGTCAGCAGTAAATAATATGTTAGAAGAACACCCATCAAGTGAGGGAGTAGTTGTTTACGCCACAACACATAAATACTTAAACTTTTTTAAAGATGTTGGCTATCAGGTGATTAAAGAGGTACAAGTGGGTAAGGTGTCGGGTTCATTAATGGCTTATACGCGAGGTTCTACTACGGCGAGTTAAGCTAAGCGTTAAGCAAAATTATTTATAGATAAATATCAAACTATAGCCCCAGCATTACAGGATGTAATATGAATTCAGACGTTCTAGCATTACAAGCTGAACTTAGACAATTAAAACGAGAGTTTAGTGAACGAGCTAGTGATATTGAACAACGTTTAGCATGGTTACTTGCCGAGGAAGGTGCAGACAAAAGCAAAAAAATTGATAGAGGGGTTACAGATTATTCAGAAACTTCTTCTTTCATTACTTCTGTAGCAAACGGTAGTGCAACAAACACTGCTACAACAAATTCTGTTGAAGCTAGCGACAAAAAGGTAAAACTAACACCTCAAACAGACACTTTTACAAGCAAGTTGCTAAATATTTTTATACAAACACTGTTACAAAACCTATTTGCTTGGTTTTTTGACGGGTTTTCGCCAATACGTAAAATTTATCAATCTTATCAAGCAAGAGGAATGCTAGGTATTTTGGTGTTAACCGTTCTAGGTATTGCATTAACGCTTGCTGGTTTTGGCTATTTAATGCAGCTGTTGATCGACCAACTTGGTGCTGGCAGTAAATCTCTTTTAATGGCTGGAGCAGCGATCTTTGTTATTGTATTGGGTATTGTTTTATCGCTAAAAACCCGTTTTAAAGAATTTGCTAGCGCTATTGTCGCTTTAGGGGTGCTACTTTTTTATAGCACGGTTTATTTTTCAGCCAGTGTTTATGACCTTTTACCCAGTTATATTGCCTTAATTTTATATTTAGTTATTGCATTAACTTGCCATGTTTTAGCTATATTTCTAGACACTAAAGTGCTTGCAAGTTTAGGGATTGTCGGTATTGCAACCATTCCTATATTGTCAAATACCCTACAAGCTGAGCCATTTTATTACTTATTATCGTTGTTATTTGTTGGTGCTAGTAGCTTGATTCTTAGCTATCGCTTAGTTGGTCACTGGCTGGCTAATTTAACTTTAGTTTTTAGTTTTCTTGCGCTTGAATGGGTTTTAAATATTGCATTAATCACTGTATCAGTATGGTTAATTGCTAGCTTTTACTGGTTATTTTTTATTTACACTTGTATGCAGTTTTATCGTATAACTGAGGCCGATTTAACGGCAAGTATAAAAAAACACCGCGAACTCTTAATTTTCTTTGCAGCCTGTATAGGGGCAAGTGTCGTGCTGTTTTTTCAAGTAGGTGACATAGTAAATGGTGCTATCAGTAGTAGTTTTGCTGTGAATGCCTTGATGGCAACTATTGTTGCGATCTTTTTTTACCAAGTAAGGCACAGTTTAATTCCTTTATTGGTTTTAGTAGCCAGTTTATGGACTGTACTTACGGTGATTAGTGCTATTAACCATACTTATTGGGGGATAGCATGGGCAGCTGAAGGGTTATTACTTTTTTATATTGGCCGACAATATAAAATGAGTATGGTAATACACCAAGGGCAAACACTAATGGCTATTGCCTTAGTTTATTCTTGGTCAGCCATTGCCGCGTACTTTCCATTACCAGCACTGAAAACGCTTGATGGCTGGATGCTAATAAGTGTGACCATCGTCATTATTGCTCTGTGGCAACGCTTAATTAATACTGGCATGGCTATTTTTGATAAGCAGACACGTTTTTTTATAAAACCAAATCTTCAACTCATCGAAGCTATATGGCTAAGCGTTATTGCTATTGCGCTTGCTGATCTTTATTTAGCAGCATGGGCTGGCAGTATTATTATAATTTTACAGTTAATATTACTCTTTAGAGCGAAATTTTGTCGCCAAGAGAGTATTGAATATTTGGCCGCTTTACTGATTGTAGTTCCTTTATTTTATGTTTATCAAGCTGTTATCAGTGTAGGCAGTATTGAATTTACCCTATTGCCTCACTACGCCAAAGCGGCATTAATTTCAGCTTTTTTACAGTTATGGTTATGGTCTGAATTTTATCGAAGATGTTATGCTAACAGCTCTGTAAAACCTCTTGCTGAACGCGTGCGCATCATTTTTTATATGTTGCTACCAGTGTGCTGGTTAGGTTCTGCATTGCGTAAACTAGATGAAAATATTCTTGCCATTTTATGGTTATCTCCAGCCATTGCTTTGTTTTTGTCTACTAAAATTAAACACTATTGGCTAATTATTGAAACTAAGATCATTGTATTATTGAGTAGTATTACTTTGTTTGTACTGATCGGAACTTTAAACTTTGTAATAGGCTTAATTGCGCTAGTTGGTTTTGCTTGTGTTTATGTTATGGCTTATTGGTTATATAAAAAATTAATACTTGTACCGTTAAATCAATATATTATCAGTTGGGGCATAGTTAGCTTTGGTTTGGCAATACCGAGCTTGGTTACTTTTCATAGCTATAGTTTATTTTGGGGGCTTTTAAGCGCGAGTATTTATTGGCTAGGATGTTTTACTTACATTAGTCAAAGTGATCATTTAAAAAGAAATGAGAACTTGATCACCTTAATTAATCTATTCATTATGATCACCGCTTGGTTATTAATTGATGAAAACAGCTACTACGCTATGTTGCCTTCATTGTTTATTATCGTAACTTTATACCAAAAAAGTAGGCGTTATTTGCGTACAAGATTAGCGATAAAACTTAATCCATATCACGATTTATTTTTGCATAGTATTGCTGCAATAACTTACACCATTTTATTTGCGTCATTGCATCATTATCGATTAGGGCTGCTTATTGCACCAATGCTTGCGGTGCATGGTGCATTGATCTTATTTTTGAAGAATCGCAATACAACAACAATTAAGTACAGTTTTTTACTGATCTCACTTGGTATTATGAAATTGGCTTTGATTGATGCAGCTAATGCACTATTGTGGCAAAAAGTACT
>WFQC01000168.1 GCA_015487235.1 Alteromonadaceae bacterium | reverse complement strand
TTTTTTTATTAGTTTGGCAGGTCCTGGAACATCTGGCGAACAAATATTGATAGATCAATCTTTGCGTATTCAAAAACTCATGGGAGTTCCAGAAAAAACATTACAAAAAGATCATCAACTACAAAAAACACTTATTCGTGCTATTAAACAAGGTATTAGCAGCAATGAGTTAAGTGATTTGATGATGGCAAATGGTATAACAGAAAAACAGGCCAAAGCACAAGCTTCGCAAATGACTTCACCTTGGTTTAAATATTTTATTAAAACTGATGCAAAAACTTTTTTAGCAAAACTGAAATTACCAGTATTAGCTTTAAATGGTGGTTTAGATGCTCAAGTTTTAGCAAAAGAAAATATTGCTGGCATACAACAGGCAATCCCCCTTAAGTATTTAACCACCCGCGTTTATCCTAAATTAAATCATTTATTTCAACCCGCAATAACAGGGTTGCCACAAGAGTACAGCAAAAGTGAAATTACGTTTTCTCAACAAGTTATTGATGATATGGTGCGCTGGTTAAACAAGCTTTAGTTGCTATTAAAACCTAAAAATATGAGTTACAGATAATATGAAGATAAAATCAAACCTCAGCAAACAACAACTTTTTTGGTTATTACAATGCTTTGGCTGGGGGTTGTTTACTTTATTAAATTTAACAGCTCGCCAATATTTTGTTTATTTTCATTATAGTGAATTGATTAATTCACTGGTGTTAGGTGGCAGTTTACTGTTATCTAGTAGTTTGTTGAGAAAATATTATCAAAAATCATTAAATAATAAACAATTAAAAAGTCAAAGCATCGTAAAAAGTTTAATAAATATGCTGCTGGCTTCGATGGTTGCTGGCTTTTTAACCATGGGGCTTTATGCCTTAATTATAGTACCTAACCAAGAGGTGATTTTTGGTCAAACAACCCCACAACTTTGGTTACAACTGTTAATAGGCTCTCCAATGATCATGTTTTTGCTCTTTGCATGGTCAGTGATTTACGCAATATTTAAAAAGCAACAACAACTAAAGCAAGCCAAACGCCATCAAGAGCAATTAGGGCAATCGTTGCAAGCAGCGAAACTGGATATTTTATTAAGTCAGCTTAATCCGCATTTTATTTTTAACGCTATTAATAATATTCGCGCATTAATTATAGAAGACAGTAACAAGGCGCGTGACATGCTTGCCAATTTGTCTGAAGTAATGCGTTATACCATGCAAATTAACAAAGCTGAGCTTATTTCTTTAACTAGTGAAATTAATGTTGTAAAACAATACATTGCACTTAATAAATTACAATTTGAAGACAAACTCTGTGTTGAATATATCATTGATGAGCAAACCTTAGACTTGCAACTTCCTCCGATGATCTTACAGTTGCTGATAGAAAATGCACTTAAGCACGGTATAGGCAAATTAAAAACTGGTGGTTTAATAAAAATAAGCAGTCAACTCAGTGTTAATGGAAAAAATCAACCATATTGGCTACTCAGTGTTGAAAACAGTGGACAGTTGTTAAGAAATGAAACCAAAGATGACCAGCACGCCCCGATAACGGTAAAAACTAATACTGGTATTGGTATTAAAAACATTAAAGAAAGATTAGCCATGGTGTTTGCACAACAAGCCAAATTTACGCTTACTCCTACAACACTTGGCGTATTGGCGCAAATATCTTTACCTGTAGTAAAGCAAACAGCCGTAACGAAGGAAGTATTGTATGATTAATGCATTAATTGTTGAAGATTCGCGATTAGCCAGAGTAGAGTTAAAAGCGCAATTGTCATCATTAAATACGAAGCATAAAATTATAGATGTAGTCGCCGAAGCTGAAAACATTGAACAAGCACTAGCGCTTTATCAAAGCCATGATATTGATTTGGTATTTCTGGATATTGATTTGCCCGATGGTAGTGGTTTTGATTTTTTAACCCAACTGACTCCTGCACCTAAAATTATTTTTACCACCGCATTTGCCGAACATGCTTTAAAGGCATTTGAAGAAAATGCTACTGACTATCTACTGAAACCCTATACTTTACAGCGCTTGACGGAAGCCTGTAACAAACTAATTCTGCCGGAGCATGAGCCAAAGCCACGTCAACAAGACAAAATGACGTTAACAAGTCAATTTTTTGTTAAAGATGGTCGACGTTGCTATTTAGTTACTCTGGCTCAAGTGGAGCGCTTTGAAGCCATGGGTAATTATACCCGGGTATATTTTGCTCAAGAAAAGCCTATGATTTATCGCACTCTTACTCAAATTGAACAACGTCTTCCCGACAAAGAATTTTTTCGTGTCAGTCGGCAAAATATTGTGCAGCTTAGTCAAGTTACTCATATCGATATATGTAGTAGTGGTGGGCTGGAACTGAATTTGCTTAGTGGTGATAAAGTTGAAGTCTCTCGTCGTCAAGCCAGTATCTTAAAATCTTTGTTGGCTTTGTAGGATGAATAAAAATAAAGCGACAGCTTATACACTACAGGTTTCAAAGAGAAAGTATTATTTATAATAAGCCATTACGTAACCAAAATGCTTTGTCTCTATAGCATAAGGTTATGCTCCATTTATCTCCTGCGCTTATTGCAGAGCCGCGATGAATGCTTGCAGGTAGGCGATTGCTAAGGTTAACTCATGTTTTGAACAATAACTGAGAAGGGCATACACCAACCCATTCATTACAAAAACCAGCATTAGTAGCGGCTAAATTGAGCACTGTTTGTGTTGTTAATCGCTGGAAGTATTTGGCGTCTGGTAATTGTAAAAAATTCATAAAAAGATCGGTGATGATAATTTTTAAATGAGTGTTATTTTGCTCATATCTCGTTTTAAATTTATAAGCGTACCTGATAAAGAAGAAAATATCCCTTGAGTAAAATACTCGGCTGAGTATAATAACGCCTCACTTCTAGAGTCTCTCTTAATTCCAAACAAACTAAGATTTATTCTATAAGTGTATCAATAGATATTGAACATAAAGGGGTATAGCTCCAATTGGTAGAGCACCGGATTCCAAATCCGGGTGTTGGGAGTTCGAATCTCTCTACCCCTGCCAGTTTTACTGATTACTTTATAGATAAAGTGATCAAATTATACAAACCTCGTAGCAAGCGGGGTTGTTTTGTCTTGATTGAAAAGGTAGTCACAGGTTCTTAATATGAATGCAAGTACAGAAAACCAACCAAGTAGTAGTCTAGACGGTTTGAAATGGGGCGTTGTTTTTTTGCTTCTTATCGGTGCCGTTGTTGGTAATTATGCTTATGGAGATCAATCAGTATTAATTAGAGCTATTGCTGTAGTTGCTGCTGTTATTGTTGCAGGCTTGATTGCGATGCAAACAGAGAAAGGACGTGCTGCAGTGATCTTTGCTAAAGAAGCTCGCACAGAAGTACGTAAAGTTGTATGGCCTACGCGCCAAGAGGCTATTCAAACCACCCTTATAGTATTAGCGGTTACTGCCTTTATGTCTTTTCTACTCTGGGGATTAGATTCTATTCTGTTTTGGGTAGTTGGGTTTATTACAGGATTATAGGAATAAATATGTCTGAAGAAGTCACTAACGTAGAAGAAAACACAAGCGAAAACAAACCTAAATTACGATGGTATGTTGTTCAAGCTTTTTCAGGCTACGAAGCGCGTGTGCAAAAAACATTACTTGAGCATATTCAAGTACACGGTCTAGAAGATAAATTTGGTCAAGTGCTTGTGCCAACCGAAGAAGTGATTGAAATGCGTGCAGGGCAAAAGCGTAAAAGTGCACGTAAATTTTTCCCTGGTTATGTGCTTGTTGAAATGGCAATGGATGAACAGGCTTGGCATTTAGTTAAGAGTGTACCGCGTGTATTAGGTTTTATTGGTGGAACAACAGAACGACCTGCGCCTATTACGCAAAAAGAAGCGGATCGCATATTACAACGTTTAGAAGACTCGACGGATAAGCCTAAACCTAAAACATTGTTTGAACCTGGTGAAGTAGTTCGTGTTATTGATGGCCCGTTTGCAGACTTTAATGGTGTGGTTGAAGAATTAGACTACGAGAAAAACCGCATAAAAGTTTCAGTATTGATTTTTGGTCGCTCAACACCGGTAGACTTAGAATTTGGTCAGGTTGAAAAAACTAATTAAATTTCACTGAAAACTATTGCAACGGCAGCGAAGATTAATATATAATCCGCTGCCGTTTTTATTTGTATTGGTTGCTTTGTGTGCAAAGCTACCACCTAAATAAAAATGGGATTTATTCATTAACGGGGAGCTAATATTAAATTGGCGTTTGCACCCACAAACTAGGTAATGTAAAGATGGCTAAAAAAGTCCAAGCTTTTATCAAGCTACAAGTAGCTGCTGGTGCAGCTAATCCGTCGCCGCCAGTTGGTCCTGCATTAGGTCAACATGGTGTAAATATCATGGAATTCTGTAAAGCGTTTAACGCAAAAACAGATTCTTTAGAAAAAGGCGCTCCAGTTCCTGTTGTTATTACAGTTTATAACGATCGCTCTTTCACGTTTGAAACCAAAACGCCACCTGCTTCTTATTTATTGAAAAAAGCAGCGGGTATCAAGAGTGGTTCAGGTCGTCCTAACACTGAAAAAGTGGGTACTGTTACTACAGCTCAACTTGAAGAAATTGTTAAGACAAAAGAGCCTGACCTTACTGCTGGTTCACTTGAAGCTGCAGTGCGTACAATTGCGGGCTCTGCTCGTTCAATGGGTTTAGTGGTAGAGGACTAATCAATGGCTAAATTATCAAAACGCGCTCGTCTTATCCGTGAAAAAGTAGACGTATTAAAAGAATATGAAATTAATGAAGCCATTGCTTTGTTGAAAGAATTAGCAACAGCTAATTTCCGAGAAAGTGTTGATGTTGCCGTGAGACTAGGCATTGATGCACGTAAATCAGATCAAAACGTACGTGGCGCTACCGTATTACCTAATGGTACTGGTCGTGATGTTCGTGTTGCGGTATTTACTCAAGGTGCTAATGCTGAAAAAGCGAAAGAAGCCGGTGCTGACATTGTTGGTATGGAAGACTTAGCTGAACTAGTGAAAAAAGGCGAAATGGACTTTGACGTTGTGGTTGCTTCTCCTGATGCAATGCGCGTTGTCGGTCAATTAGGTCAAATTTTAGGGCCACGTGGTTTAATGCCTAACCCTAAAGTTGGTACTGTAACACCTGATGTTGCTGCTGCTGTTAAAAATGCTAAGTCAGGTCAAGTACGCTACCGTAATGATAAAAATGGTATTATTCATACCACTATCGGCAAGGTAGATTTTGAGCCTGAGCAATTAAAAGAAAACCTTGAAGCATTACTAGATGCACTTAAAAAAGCCAAACCAGCTAATGCTAAAGGTCAGTACGTTAAAAAGGTTTCTGTTTCAACAACTATGGGTGCAGGTGTCACTGTAGACCAAGCTAGTTTAGAAGCATAACTTTACAAAGGCGAAATTATTGACTATAATTTCGCCCCTTAAATTTTGGTAGGAGTTGTTCGTTTATTGCATTGAAGTTATTTTTCTCGCAAGGATAAACAACCCCCGTCAAAGACCGTAGGTGTGTAGTAATTTTGCACTTAATTTCCTACGTAGATGGTGATACTCCAGATATTTCCTTAAATTTCTGGCTCTCGCCGTGTTGGCCTAACAGGTAATTATATTTGTTAGGAGTTGTTATTACCGGATTTTTCCGGTTGAACCAGGAGTTAAAGCCAATGGCTATCAATCTTGATGACAAAAAAGCAATTGTTGCTGAAGTTCAAGAAGCTGCCAAAGGCGCTCAATCAGCTGTTATCGCGGATGCCCGTGGTGTAACAGTTGGTGCAATTACTGAATTGCGTAAACAAGCACGTGACAACGGCGTATGGATGAAAGTTATCCGTAATACGTTAGCACGTCGTGCAATTCAAGGTACTGATTTTGAGTGTTTATCAGACACTTTAGTTGGGCCATCATTAATTGCATTTTCAAACGAGCATCCAGGTGCAGCAGCGCGTTTATTCACAGATTTCGCTAAAACTAACGAAAACTTTGAATTAAAAGCGGCTGCATTTGAAGGTAATGCTGTAGACGTAGATATGTTAGCTAAGCTACCAACTTACGACGAAGCTATTGCCCGTTTAATGAGCGCTATGAAAGAAGCATCTGCCGGCAAACTTTGCCGTACGATTGCAGCAATTCGCGATCAGAAAGAGCAAGAAGCGGCTTAATTATTTTACGTTATGTAAAATGCTATCAAGCACTTTTTGTATTAATAGTTATTTCAAACAAGACTTTATTATTTAACCAAAGATAAATAAAGATTGTTTATTAAAAAACAGGAAATTAAAAAATGTCTATTTCTAAAGACGATATCCTAAATGCTATTGCTGAAATGTCAGTAATGGACGTAGTTGAATTAATCGAAGCTATGGAAGAAAAATTCGGCGTTTCTGCTGCTGCAGCTGTTGCTGTTGCTGGTGGTGCTGACGCTGGTGCTGCTGCGGCAGAACAAACTGAGTTTGACGTAGTATTAACTGGTTTCGGTGATAAGAAAGTTGCTGTAATCAAAGCTGTTCGTGGCGCTACAGGTTTAGGCCTTAAAGAAGCTAAAGAAGCAGTTGAGTCAGCTCCTAAAGTGCTTAAAGAAGCAGTTTCTAAAGAAGAAGCTGAAGCACTTAAAGCAGAACTTGAAGCAGCAGGTGCTTCTGTTGAGATCAAATAATCTGTATTTAAACAGATTATCTGCCTGAAAATGGCATTGGCTGGTGACTTTTCGTCACCGGCCTTTTTGCGCTAAAAAAAGTGGTGTTTTTTAAACCAAAACAGTGCATTATAAAAATTAGACGTTTACGTCATGTAAAACACAAAATTTGTCTTCTATAAATTAGTTGGCAAATTCGGCAATAACCAGCAAGCTGAGGAACCCCATGGCTTACTCTTATTCTGAGAAGAAGCGAATTAGAAAGGACTTTGGTAAAAGCGCACAAGTAATGGATTATCCATTTTTGTTGTCCATCCAACTCGAATCTTTTCGCAAGTTTATTGATAATGATCCAACAGGGGAAATCGGTTTTGAAGCCGCATTCCGCTCTGTATTCCCAATTAAAGCCTATTCAGGAAATTCTGAATTACAATATGTTAGTTATCGCTTAGGCGAACCGTTATTTGATGTGAAAGAATGTCAAATACGTGGTGTAACTTATTCTGCACCATTGCGCGTTAAATTGCGTTTGGTTATTTATGATAGAGAAGCACCAGCGGGTACAGTTAAAGATATCAAAGAACAAGAAGTGTACATGGGTGAAATCCCACTGATGACTGATAACGGTACTTTTGTCATCAATGGTACTGAGCGTGTTATTGTTTCTCAATTACACCGTTCTCCAGGCGTATTCTTTGATCACGATAAAGGCAAAACCCATTCATCAGGTAAAGTGCTATATAATGCACGTGTTATTCCTTATCGTGGTTCATGGTTAGATTTTGAGTTTGATCCAAAAGACAATCTTTTTGTTCGTATTGACCGTCGTCGTAAATTACCAGCCAGTATTATTTTACGAGCTTTAGAATACTCAACCGAAGAAATTCTCGCTATTTTCTACGACACTACGTTATTTAAAATTGTAGGTGACAAACTCATTATGGAGCTTGTGCCTGAACGGTTACGTGGTGAAACTGCAACTTTTGATGTTAAATTACCTAACGGTGATTTATTGGTTGAGCAAGGCCGTCGCATTACCGCGCGTCATATTCGTACGCTTTCGAAAGAAAAAGTAACAGAGCTTGAAGTACCCGCAGACTATATTGTTGGCAAAGTACTTTCTAAAAACTATGTTGATGAAAGTACCGGTGAGATTATTGCCGAAGCGAATGCAGAAATAACCTTAGAATTATTAGCGGCATTAAGCGAAGCAGGTTATAAAGAAATTTCTACCCTTTATATGAACGAATTTGATGTTGGTTCATATATGTCAGATACCTTGCGTATTGACCCTACAACTAATCGCTTAGAAGCTTTAGTTGAAATTTATCGTATGATGCGCCCAGGTGAGCCGCCAACAAAAGATGCGGCAGAAACCTTATTTGCTAACTTATTCTTCTCACCAGAACGTTATGATTTATCTACCGTTGGTCGTATGAAGTTTAATCGCCGTGTTGGTTTAGACACCATCGAAGGTGAAGGCGTATTATCAAAAGAAGATATCATTTTAGTCATGAAAACCCTTATTGGTATTCGTGATGGTAAAGGTGAAGTTGATGATATTGACCATTTAGGTAACCGTCGTATTCGCAGCGTTGGTGAAATGGCTGAGAATCAGTTCCGTGTTGGTTTAGTACGTGTTGAACGTGCGGTTCGAGAGCGTTTAAGTTTAGGTGATCTTGATGCGGTAATGCCACAAGATTTAATTAACGCTAAACCAATTTCTGCGGCAGTGAAAGAATTCTTTGGCTCTTCACAGCTCTCACAATTTATGGATCAAAACAATCCATTGTCTGAGGTTACTCATAAACGTCGTATTTCAGCATTAGGCCCAGGTGGTTTAACACGTGAACGTGCTGGTTTTGAAGTACGTGACGTTCATCCAACTCACTATGGTCGCGTATGTCCTATCGAAACACCTGAAGGACCGAATATCGGCTTGATCAACTCGCTGTCATGTTATGCGCGTACTAATGATTATGGCTTTTTAGAAACGCCTTATCGCCGTGTTGTTGATGGCTTAGTTACTGATGAAATTGATTATTTGTCAGCGATTGAAGAAGGTAACTTTGTTATTGCACAAGCCAATGCAAAAGTTGATGAAAATGGTAAATTAGTTGATGAGCTTGTTAACTGTCGTCATAAGAATGAATTTACCTTAATGAATGCCGATGCGGTGCAATATATGGATGTTTCACCACAGCAAATTATCTCTGTGGCGGCATCACTTATCCCTTTCTTAGAGCACGATGATGCTAACCGTGCTTTGATGGGCTCAAACATGCAGCGTCAAGCAGTACCTACCTTAAAAGCTGATAAGCCTTTAGTGGGTACGGGGATGGAAAAAGTCGTTGCGGTTGATTCTGGTGTAACAGCGGTGGCAAAACGTGGTGGTGTTGTTAGCTATGTTGATGCGTCACGTATTGTTGTTAAAGTTAATGAAGATGAAATGGTTGCGGGTGAAGCAGGTATTGATATTTATAACTTAACTAAATACACCCGCTCAAACCAAAACACTTGTATCAATCAGCGTCCAACATGTAATGTTGGTGAACCCGTTGTGCGTGGTGACGTATTAGCTGATGGCCCTTCGACCGATTTAGGTGAGTTGGCTCTTGGGCAAAATATGCGTATCGCTTTCATGCCTTGGAATGGTTATAACTTCGAAGATTCGATGTTGATTTCTGAGCGTGTAGTTCAAGAAGATCGCTTTACAACCATACATATTCAAGAGCTTAGCTGTATTGCTCGTGATACGAAATTAGGTAGTGAAGAGATTACTTGTGATATTCCTAATGTAGGCGAGTCTGCTTTATCAAAACTTGATGAATCAGGGGTTGTTTATATTGGTGCTGAAGTTAATGGTGGCGATATCTTAGTGGGTAAAGTTACGCCTAAGGGTGAAACACAATTAACGCCAGAAGAAAAACTACTTCGTGCTATTTTTGGTGAAAAAGCTGCTGATGTTAAAGATACATCATTGCGTGTACCTAATTCTGTATCAGGTACGATTATTGATGTACAAATCTTTACCCGTGATGGTGTTGAAAAAGATGCGCGTGCTTTAGAAATAGAAGAAATGCAGCTTAAACAAGTTAAGAAAGACTTGGGTGATGAATTTAGCATTTTAGAAAGTGGTATTTATGCCCGTGCGAAAAAACTATTGTTAAGTGCAGGTTTTAATG
>WFQC01000167.1 GCA_015487235.1 Alteromonadaceae bacterium | reverse complement strand
CTTAACATAGCAAGTTCATCACTTAATTCTTCAATTTGCCGGCGATATTCTTTTTCTAAAAATTCTTGTTTTTTTCGGCATTGGTTAAACACTTGGTCAAGGCTGTTAATAAAGGGTGAGTCTGTCGATTTTTTATAAACATTATTAAAATGTTTAATTGCATTATCGGCACGTACTTTTATCGCAGAGGTTTGGCTTAATTTTGCCGCAAGATTATTTATTTTTCGTGATGAGGTTATGGTTATTTCGGCTAATCGATCTATAAAATCAGTTAATGGCCTAAATCCTGCGGCTCTTTCGCCTGCTCTAAGGGCTACAGCTCTAGCATTACTTGCGGTCAATGAAAGCTGTTTAGCAATATAGGTGGCTTGATCTAATCGTGCTGCAATAACAGCGGCAGCAACAAAATAGTTATAGGTTTGCTCTGACATATGAAAATCTTTTTCAACCTGTGATAACTCCATGTTTTATAACTATAGTCTGCTGTTTTTATTTTTCCATTTAATTCTTATTAAATACGCCTTACTGGCAATAAAAATTGATGAGTTAATTGAATTTTATCTTTTTCTTTTACTTGCTTGAATAACACGCAGCTGAGCAATAGCTCGAGATAATTCTATGGCAAGTCGCGCATAATCAACATCCATTTGATGAAGATGAATATTTTCTTCCGCACAACGTTTTGCTGCTAAAGCTGCTTTTTCATCTAAATCTTTAGCTCGCTTGGCTACATCAGCTAGCACAGTAATACAATTAGGCTGCACTTCTAACATACCTCCTGAAATATAAATAACTTCTTCTTTGCCATTTTCTTTAACAATACGTGCCATACCAGGTGTAAGCGCTGCTAATAAAGGGGCATGACCTGGCATAATACCTAATTCACCTTCGCTTGCTGTGATCTGTAATGATTTGATATAGCCCGAAAAAAGTTCTTCTTCGGCACTAACAATGTTTAAACGCATGGTATATAACATGTCAATAAACCTTAAAATTTAGCCATAAAAAAGCGGTTATTACCTCTTAGTAATAACCGCTTAATAATACACTGAAACTTAGTATGTTATTGTACTTTCTTTTTAGCGACTTGAATTGCGCGTAATTGTGCAATAGCCCGAGCTAATTCACTGGCGACTTCTGCAAAATCAACATCACTGCCGTGATTGTTAAGATGTTGCTCAGCGCGCTCTTTTGCTTCTATAGCTGCTTGTTCATCTATATCATCTGCACGTAAGGCAACATCTGCCAATACCGTTACATGATTAGGCTGAACTTCTAACATACCGCCAGAAAGATAAATAACTTCTTCTTCGTCATTATCTTTTACGATACGTGCCATACCAGGTTTTAGTGAGGTCAGTAAAGGTGCATGACCCGGCATAATGCCTAATTCACCTTCACTACCTGTGATCTGTAGCGATTTAATGCTGCCAGAAAATAAGCTTTCTTCTGCGCTAACCACGTTCAGATTTACAGTAAATAGTGCCATTTTAGACCTCCAATACGGTAGACTTAACGTTAATTAAACCTACCCGTTACCTTACATGCTTTTTGCTTTTTCTACGGCTTCTTCAATTGAACCAACCATGTAGAAAGCTTGCTCAGGTAAGTCATCGTAGTCACCAGCTAAAATACCTTTAAAGCCTGCAATGGTGTCTTTTAATGATACATATTTACCAGGGCTTCCTGTAAATACTTCCGCAACAAAGAAAGGTTGAGATAAGTAACGTTGTATCTTACGTGCGCGAGATACTGTTTGCTTATCTTCTTCTGATAATTCGTCCATACCTAAGATGGCGATAATATCTTTTAATTCTTTGTAACGTTGTAATACTGATTGTACACCACGAGCAACTTCATAATGTTCTGTGCCAACCACTAATGGATCAAGTTGACGAGAAGTTGAATCAAGTGGGTCAATTGCTGGGTAAATACCTAGTTCAGCAATTGAACGTGAAAGTACTACCGTTGCATCTAAGTGAGCAAAGGTTGTTGCTGGGCTCGGGTCAGTCAAGTCATCTGCTGGTACATATACCGCTTGAATTGATGTGATTGAACCTTTAGTCGTTGAAGTAATACGCTCTTGTAATACACCCATTTCTTCAGCAAGTGTTGGTTGATAACCTACCGCTGATGGCATACGACCTAATAATGCTGATACTTCAGTACCCGCTAGTGTATAACGATAAATATTATCTACGAAGAATAATACATCACGACCTTCATCACGGAATTTTTCAGCCATGGTTAAGCCTGTCATCGCAACACGTAAACGGTTTCCTGGAGGCTCATTCATTTGACCGTAAACTAACGATACTTTATCAAGTACGTTTGAATCGTTCATTTCATGGTAGAAATCGTTACCTTCACGAGTACGCTCACCCACACCAGCGAATACAGAATAACCACTGTGTTCAATCGCAATGTTACGAATAAGCTCCATCATGTTAACGGTTTTACCAACACCAGCACCACCGAATAAACCAACTTTACCACCTTTAGCGAATGGACAAACTAAGTCGATTACTTTGATACCAGTTTCTAATAATTCATTTGATGCTGCTTGATCAGCATACGCTGGTGCTTCACGGTGAATAGACCAACGATCTTTTTCACCAATAGGGCCAGCTTCATCAATCGGTTCACCCAACACGTTCATGATACGACCTAAGGTTTCTACACCTACAGGAACTTGAATTGGATTACCCGTATTTTCTACTTTCAGACCACGACGCAAACCATCTGAAGTACCCATTGCGATAGTACGTACAACACCGCCACCAAGCTGCTGTTGCACTTCTAGTACTAAACCGTCAAGGTTACCTTCGGTTATTTTTAATGCGTCATATACCTGAGGTACAGCATCTTGTGGAAATTGTACATCCACAACTGCGCCAATGATTTGGACGACTTTACCTGCACTCATGTTTATTCCTCTAAACTTTTGGCAACTTGACGCATCGCATCTAAGTTACCTATGATTAAATTACGAAAAATTACCCTACCGCCGCAGCACCTGCAACAATCTCACCCAATTCTTGAGTAATAGCTGCTTGACGTGCTTTGTTATATACCAATTGTAAATCATCAATAAGCTCACCCGCGTTATCTGTAGCTGCTTTCATAGCAATCATACGTGCGGCTTGTTCACAGGCTAAGTTTTCAACTACACCTTGATATACTTGCGACTCAATATAACGAACCAATAATTGATCTAACAATACGTTAGCATCAGGTTCATAAATGTAGTCCCAGCGATGCTTTATTTCATCATCGTCAGATTTAGGTAAAGGTAACAATTGATCTATTGTCGGTTGTTGCGTCATGGTATTAACAAACTTGTTATATACAATGAACAACTTATCAATTTCACCATCATCATAAGCTTTTAGCATAACCTTCACATTACCAACTAAATCGGTAACTGACGGGTTATCGCCTAAGCCTGATACTTGTGCGACTATTTTTGCGCCCATGTTGTTAAAAAATGCAGTAGCTTTTGAGCCTATTACTGCAAAATCAACTTCAGCGCCTTGCTGTTGCCAGTTTGCGGCATCAGCAAGTACTTGTTTAAATAAATTAATATTTAAACCACCACACAAGCCACGGTCGGTTGATACGACGATATAGCCAATGCGCTTAACTTCACGCTCTTCCATATAAGGATGGCGATATTCTAAATTACCAAGCGCAATATGGCCGATCACATTTCGTATATTTTCAGCGTAAGGACGTGATGCTGCCATGCTATCTTGCGCTTTACGCATTTTACTGGCTGCAACCATTTCCATCGCATTAGTGATCTTCTGAGTGTTTTGAACACTCGCGATCTTGGTTTTTATTTCTTTACCAACGGCCATGACTCTTCTCTCCGAAACTTATTACGTTAATCGAACTACCAAGTTTGCGTTGACTTGAATGACTCAAGTAATTTAGCTAAACCAGCTTCGATCTCTTTATCGTAGTTACCAGTTTCGTTGATTTTAGCCATCAATTCAGCATTCTCATTATTGGCATAGGTTAGTAATGCTTCTTCAAAATCATTAATTTTGTTGATAGCAATATCATTTAAATAACCTTTTTCTGCAGCAAATAAAGACACTGCAGTTTCAGCAACTGATAATGGGCTGTATTGTTTTTGCTTCATCAATTCAGTAACGCGTTGACCATGTTCTAATTGAGCACGAGTCGCATCGTCAAGATCAGAAGCAAACTGAGCAAATGCCGCTAATTCACGATATTGTGCTAAGGCTAAACGAATACCACCACCTAGTTTTTTGATGATTTTCGTTTGCGCTGCACCACCAACACGAGATACTGATAAACCAGCATTTACCGCTGGACGAATACCTGAGTTAAATAAATCCGTTTCAAGGAAAATTTGACCATCAGTAATCGAGATCACGTTAGTAGGAACGAATGCAGATACATCGCCCGCTTGTGTTTCAATAATAGGTAATGCGGTTAAAGACCCTGTTTTACCTTTAACTTCACCGTTAGTAAAACGTTCAACATATTGCTCATTTACACGAGCAGCACGTTCTAATAAACGACTGTGAAGATAGAAAACGTCACCTGGGTAAGCTTCACGACCTGGCGGACGGCGTAAAAGTAATGAAATTTGACGATAAGCAACAGCTTGCTTAGACAAATCATCATATACGATTAGTGCATCTTCACCACGGTCACGGAAGTATTCACCCATAGAACAACCTGAATAAGGTGCTAAATATTGTAATGCGGCCGCTTCTGAAGCAGAGGCAACAACCACAATAGTGTTTTCTAATGCGCCATGTTCTTCTAAGCTGCGTACTACGTTCGCAACAGTAGAAGCTTTTTGACCAATAGCAACATAAACACACTTAATACCCGTGTTCTTTTGGTTAATAATGGCATCTAAAGCGATAGCCGATTTACCGATTTGACGGTCACCAATAATTAATTCACGTTGACCACGACCAATTGGGATCATTGAGTCAATTGACTTAATACCCGTTTGTACTGGTTGATCAACCGATTTACGATCGATAACACCTGGTGCAACAACTTCTACAGGAGAGAAGCCATCATGTTCAATTGGGCCTTTGCCATCAATTGGTTCACCTAAGGTGTTCACTACACGGCCTAATAAGCCTCGACCTACTGGTACTTCAAGAATACGGCCAGTACCTTTAACTTTTTGCCCTTCGGCTAGATCCGCATAAGGACCCATAACTACCGCACCGACCGAATCACGGTCTAAGTTCAATGCGATAGCATAACGACTACCAGGAAGTTCGATCATTTCACCTTGCATTACATCGGCAAGGCCATGAATACGAATGATACCGTCTGTTACAGAAACGATAGTACCTTCGTTACGAGCTTCGCTGACAACGTCAAACTGTTCAATACGTTTTTTGATCAGTTCGGCGATTTCAGTGGAATTCAGTTGCATGCTCTGTTCCCTTATTTCATAAGTGCTAGGATTGCATAGTTGTTGCTAAACGATTCAATTTACCTTGAATTGAACCATCAATAACGGTATCGCCAGCTTTAATTACTAAGCCAGAAATAATACTCGCATCAACTTTACAATTGAGCTTTACTTTACGTGCCAAGCGCTTTTCAAGCGCAGCGCTTAATGTAGATAGTTGTTCTGCTGATAATTCAACAGCAGACGTTACATCAACAGCTATTTCTTTTTCATATTCTGCTTTTAAATCGCAAAATAATTTCAATACCTGTGGTAGCGCTAGCAAACGATGATTTTCAGCCATAACTTTTAAAAAGTTTTGGCCATTGCTGTCTACTTGTTCACCACAAACACTTAAAAATAAGGTTTGTGCTTGCTCAACAGATGCACCACCAGAGATAACATTTTGAATTGTTTCATCTTCGGCAACCTGTGCAGCAAAAGTTAACATTGATAACCAATGATCAATATTATTACCTTCAACAGCATAATCAAACGCAGCTTTTGCGTAAGGACGAGCGACAGTTGTCAATTCAGACATAGCTCTTTTCCTCTTAAAGCTCAGCGACGAGTTTATCTAAGATGTCGCTATGTGCAGCGGCATCAATTGAACGTTCAAGAATTTTCTCGGCACCGACAATGGCAAGCGCTGCGACTTGTTGGCGCAATTCTTCTTTAGCTCGGTTACGTTCAGTTTCAATTTCTGCATGACCTGCAGCTAAGATTTTTTCTTTCTCAGCTTGTGCTTTATCCGCAGCTTCTTCAACTATTTTAGCTTCATGCTTTTTAGCAGCTTCAATAATTGCAGCAGCTTGAGCTTTCGCTTCTTTTAGTTGGGCGGTTGCTTTTTCTTGGGCTAATTCCAAGTCTTTAGCAGCACGGTCTGAAGCAGCAAGTCCGTCAGCAATAGTTTTCTGACGTTCTTCAATGGCACCAATAATGGGTGGCCAAACATACTTCATACAGAACATTACGAATACGACAAATGCAATTAATTCACCTATTAACGTGGCATTAAGATTCATTTGTGTACCTCCTATTAAATTCGCGGTTAAACAAAGGACTTAAATTAAGCACCCACTGCGAATAATAGGTATAAGCCGATCGCAACACCGATCATAGCGATAGCATCGATAAGACCCGCTACGATAAACATTTTAACTTGAAGTTGAGGGGCAAGCTCAGGCTGACGAGCAGCAGATTCTAAGAACTTACCACCTAATAGACCAAAACCAATCGCAGTACCTAAAGCACCTAGACCGATAAGTAACGCAACAGCGATATATAACATATTTATCTCCGATTATTTAATGTTAAAAGTTATAAAGTTAAAAAAACTAAGGTTAAAAAACTATTATTAAAATGCTAGTGATCTTCGTGAGCTAAGCTCAAATACAAAATCGTTAACATCATAAAAATAAATGCTTGTAATGGGATCACCAACAAGTGGAATGCCGCCCATAAAAAGTGTACTGGCAGCTGGAACAACCCAATAGTCGCTATCAGTAAGAAAATTAACTCACCTGCATATAAGTTACCAAATAAACGCAAGGCTAATGAAAGCGGACGAGCTAATAAGGTTACCATTTCTAATATAAAGTTCACTGGATATAATGACCAATGACCAAAAGGTTGTGTAGTTAATTCTTTAATAAAACCACCCAGCCCTTTCACTTTAATTGAATAGTAAATAATAAGTATAAATACCCCTAATGCTAAGGCAAAAGTCATATTAGGATCAGTTGTTGGTACAGCTTTCATATAGTGAACACCAAACAACTCAAAAATTCTAGGTAGCAAATCAACAGGAACCCAATCCATAGCGTTCATTAATAAAACCCAAACAAAAATAGTTAAGGCTAATGGCGCAATAAGCGGGTTTTTACCATGAAATGTACTTTTTACACTATCGTCGACAAACTCAACGATCATCTCAACAGCACATTGTAATTTACCGGGCACGCCAGTATTGGCTTTTTTCGCAACCGAACGAAAGATTGAAAGAAAAACAATTCCAAGAAACACCGACCAAGCTAATGTATCTATGTGAAAAGTCCAAAAGCCTTCTCCTACAGATAAGTTAACTAAGTGATGTTTAATATATTCTTGGCTAGTTATAGCACCTGCAGACATATTAATTATCCCAATGATTAATGTTTAAATAAAACGGGTGTTAGTAATGACATTATCACTACCAAACTAAATACACTAAATAACGGCACCGGCACTATTGGAAAAAACCTAAAGGTTAGTGCAAACAACACTGCTGTTATGATTATTTTTAATTTTTCGCCTTGATAAAAAGAGTCAACCACTTGTTGTGATTGTCTTGCTCCTGAATACTTAAAGGCTTTTTTACCAAATATTATATTGGGAATAATAGCAATTACAGCACCTAATAACGCTGAATAGGCGTGCTGCTTTCCCCAAATAAAATAGGTAATAATTACGCAAAAAAAAGCCACGAAAAAGGCTAATAAAAATTGCTGTTTGACCAGTCTTTTACCAGCAGCAACTAAGATATTTTTTTTAGTAGTGCTCACTGATGACCTCAAACGAAATATTTCGTAATTAATAACTACTTTTTAATAACAAATTTATCGGTAAAAAGTTTGCGCAAGTATACTGATTTACGCTTTTTTTGCAACAAAAGAGGGCTATCTACGCCCTTTATTTGTGCGAATAGTTATTATTTATGATGAAAATACTGTATAAAATGCTTAACAGTGGAGCAAAGGCCTATATTTTCTCACTTTCATTAAAATATCTAATCAATACTATGAGTTTATTCTTGTTAAAATTCCGTCAAGTTCATCAAGATTATTGTATGAAATGACTAATTTTCCCTTGCCTTTTTTATTGTATTTAATTGTAACTGGAGAGCCTATTTTTTCCGATAATGTTTGTTCTAAAGCACAAGTATCAGCATCTTTGCTTGGCGTTGTTTTTTCTTTACTTGGGCTCAGTACTTTTTTAACTAAAGCTTCCGTTTCTCTAACCGTTAATTCTTTTGCCGCTACCGTTCGCGCAGTAGTGGTTTGCAGGTCACTTTCAAGCGCTAATAAAGCTCGGGCATGACCCATTTCAATATCGCCATGTTCTAATAAGGTTTTTACTTCATCATTTAAGCTATTTAAACGCAATAAATTAGTTACTGTGGTACGAGATTTACCAACCGCATCGGCGACTTCTTGGTGCGTTAATTCAAATTCAGTCAATAAACGATCAAGAGCAATGGCTTCTTCCATAGCATTAAGATCTTCACGTTGAATATTTTCGATTAAGGCAATAGCAACGGCTGATTCATCAGGTACATCTTTAATAATACAAGGCACTAAATCAATTTCAGCTAATTGCGCTGCTCGCCAACGGCGTTCACCAGCAATAATTTCATAACGGCTATCACTTAATGGACGCACCACAATCGGTTGAATAATTCCTTGAGATTTTATTGAATTTGACAAATCTTCCAATGCTTGCGGTGACATATCTTTACGTGGTTGGTACTTACCAGGTTGCAATTGCTCTATCGGAAGTTTTTGTAATTCACTCTGTTGATTTGTTGTATCGGTATTATCATCTTGTGATGCTTTTTTAGGATTAGAGGTAAGTAGGGCATCAAGGCCACGACCTAATCCTCTACGCTTTGATGCATTCATAGTTTTATTTCTTCATTATTCTGTTTATTTTTAGCTTTTTCAGCACGGCGCAGTATTTCTCCCGCTAATGCTAAATAAGCTTTTGAACCTGTTGCAGATTTATCGTAATACATTGCTGGAGCTCCAAAACTAGGGGCTTCAGCCAAGCGAACATTACGTGGGATAACGGTACGATAAACTTTATCACCAAAATGACGCTTTAATTGTTCTGAAACATCATTGGCAAGTCTATTTCGAGGATCGTACATAGTGCGTAAAATCCCTTCAATTTCTAATTTATCATTCACAACAGAAGTTAATTTTGAAATGGTATCAAGTAATGCGGTTAACCCTTCTAAAGCATAGTATTCACATTGCATTGGTACTAAAACAGAGTCAGCCGCAGCCATAGCATTAACCGTTAACATGTTAAGTGATGGTGGACAATCTATAATGATAAAATCGTATTGGTTTTTATAAGGTGCCAATGCTTTACGTAGTCGTAACTCACGCGCATAAACTTCCATTAATTTTATTTCAGCAGCGGTAACATCACTGTTTGCAGCAATAAGATCATATAAACCAACAGTATTTTTTACTACAACTTGTTCAAGTGGTTGTTCTTCAATGAGTAACTCATAGCAAGTGGCGGGAACTTCATATTTATCAACCCCACTACCCATGGTAGCATTACCTTGAGGATCTAAATCGATTAATAATACTTTACGTTTTGTCGCGGCTAAAGAGGCGGCTAAATTGACCGAGGTAGTTGTTTTACCTACTCCACCTTTTTGATTTGCTATAGCAATAATTTTACCCACAAAAACCTCAGATTATTTTTATTTTTTTAAAACAATTAGATGACGTTCACCCGTTAATTGTGGCACGACTAATTGATAGCTTGTATCAATATTAACATGATCGGGTAATTGCGCAATTTCATCTTGCGGAAATTGCCCTTTTAGTGCATAAAATCGTCCATTGTCATCAATAAGATGATTACACCAAGTTACCATATCTGTTAAAGAAGCAAAAGCACGACTTAATACCCCATCAAAAACTTGTTCAGCATGGTAATTTTCTACGCGTGATTGCACAGGTTTTACATTGTTTAGTTTTAATTGATAAACAACTTGGCGCAAAAAAGTGATACGTTTACCCAAACTATCAAGTAATACAAATTGATGTTGAGGATATAAAATAGCTAAAGGGATCCCGGGTAAACCAGGCCCTGTACCTACATCAATAAAGTGCTCACCTTTTAATTTATCACCAATAACTAAGCTATCTAAAATATGCTTTACTAGCATTTCTTGTGGGTCACGAATAGAGGTTAAGTTATAAGCTTTATTCCACTTAGTTAATAATTCAACATAGTGTATTAATTGACTAATTTGTTGATCGGTTAACGTTATGTCAGCTTGTTTAACTAATTCTTTTAAGTTTTCAGTAAGCATTGATAAGTTCTTAAATTTAGGCTGATTTACGCAATAAGCCGTGTTTTTTGAGATAAACAAGCAATAATGATATTGCCGCAGGTGTAATACCTGACATACGTGAAGCTTGGCCAATAGTTTCAGGACGAGCATCGCTTAATTTTGCGACCACTTCATTGGATAAACCTGATATTTGGCTAAAATCAAAATCTTGAGGAATAAGCGTATCTTCGTGACGTTTCTTTTTCGCAATATCTTCAAGTTGTCTTTCAATATAACCTGCATATTTAATTTGAATTTCAACTTGTTCAGCCGCTTGAGTGTCAGCAATAGCAGGGCCCAAACCATCTATGGCCATAAGATCTTGATAACGCGTTTCAGGGCGTCTGATCAAATCTTCTAATGAGTTTTCTCGACTAATTGGCGATTTTAAAAGCTTATTAACTTGTGCTACTGCAGGATGATCTTTTTGGATCCAAATATTTTTTAAGCGTGCTTGTTCATGTGCAATATTTTCCATTTTTTCGTTGAATCGTTGCCAACGCGCATCATCAACAAGCCCTATTTTTCTACCCAGCTCTGTTAAGCGAATATCAGCATTATCTTCACGTAGTAATAAACGGTATTCTGCCCGAGAAGTGAACATGCGATAAGGCTCTTTAGTGCCTAATGTTGAAAGATCATCAATTAAAACTCCCATGTAGGCTTGGTCTCGACCTAAGGTTAACTCACCCAGCTCTTTTACTTTACAAGCCGCATTAGCCCCTGCAATTAATCCTTGAGCTCCCGCTTCTTCATAGCCTGTGGTTCCATTAATTTGTCCAGCAAAATAAAGGTTTTTAATAAATTTACTTTCTAGTGTTTGTTTTAAATCGCGGGGATCAAAATAATCATATTCTATGGCATAACCAGGTCGAGTAATGTGAGCATTTTCAAAACCTTTAATTGAGCGCACTAAATTCATTTGTACATCAAAAGGTAGGCTTGTAGAAATACCATTAGGATAAACTTCATGGGTAGTTAACCCTTCAGGTTCAACAAATATTTGATGACTATTTTTATCTGCAAAACGCATTATTTTATCTTCAATTGAAGGGCAATAACGCGGGCCAACACCTTCAATAACACCAGTGTACATTGGCGATCTATCTAAACCATTGCGAATAATATCGTGAGTTTGATCATTGGTATGGGTGATATAACATGAAATTTGTTGTGGATGATCGGCTAAAGATCCCATAAACGAAAATACGGGTCTTGGGGTATCACCTGGTTGTTCTATCATTTGAGAAAAATCTAGGCTACGCGCATCTAAACGTGGTGGTGTACCTGTTTTTAAACGATCTATTCTAAAGGGAAGATCTTGTAATTTATTGGCTAAATTCAGACTAGCAGGATCACCAGCTCGACCACCTTGATAATTATTTAAACCAATATGTATTTGCCCTGCAAGGAAAGTTCCTACCGTTAAAACGACAGTTTTTCCTTTAAATTTAAGACCCATTTGGGTTTTAACCCCAATGATTTGATCGTTTTCTAAAATAAGATCATCACAAGGTTGTTGAAATAGGGTGAGGTTTTCTTGGCTTTCAAGGTATTTTCTTACATAGGCTTTGTATAAGAGTCTGTCTGCTTGGGCTCTTGTGGCTCTAACAGCTGGGCCTTTACTGGCATTTAATGTTCTAAATTGAATAGCACTATGATCAATGGCGTGTGCCATTAAACCACCTAGAGCATCAATTTCTTTTACTAAATGGCCTTTGCCAATACCGCCAATGGCAGGATTACAAGACATTTGCCCTAAGGTATCAATATTATGTGTCAATAGTAATGTTTTACAGCCCATACGAGCTGCTGCCAATGCAGCTTCAGTTCCTGCATGACCACCACCAACAACAATTACGTCAAAAGACTCTTGATACCACATTAAAAATTTACCACGTTTGAAAAAGGGAGCGTATTTTACCGTTTTTTTAGCGGAAGTGAAACGATCATTTGATCAAAAAGATCGCGGTAAAGATCCTTTAATAATATATAAAGATCTTTATAAAGATCTTATTACTATTACTACTACTGAAGCACTTTTCTGTGGATAAAGCTTTTTACTTTATATAAAACAATAAAATAAGTGATCTGCTAGCTTGTGATCAAATAACGATCTAATCATTTATAAGCTCTGATCAAAAGGGTTGTTTATCCACAGGTGTTATTAAATTTATTTTTATACACTGAATAATAAAGTTAAATTCAATGGTTTTTACATAAGTTATTCACATTGAGTGTAAATTAACCATATTTTTGTGAATAAGTTTTGTATAAGCTAGTATAAAAGATCTTGATGTTTAAGGATCCATTGCTGAGCAAGATCTTCAGGATCGATATCTTGTTGCATATCGAGCGTTAATAATGAAATTATTTTTTTACAACTTTTTGTTTCTATTAATTTTTCTATATTTTTAGCAGCCAAACAAAAAGTGTCATAACTTGAGTCACCAACACCAATCACCAAAAACTTGCTTGTTGATAGATCTTGATCACTGTGAGTGAGATCATCAACAAAATGTTTAATATTGTCAGGGTAATCGCCAGCACCATGTGTTGAAGTACAAATAAGCCAAATTTGTTTTTCGGTGGGTATTTGTGCTAATTGGGGTTGAAAATGCAGCGTTGTTTGATGCCCTAGATCATTCAGAGTTTGCTCACAAGCTTCGGCAACATATTCTGTACCACCTAGCATACTGCCAACAATTATTTGTATTGATGCCATTTTTATTCCTATTATTTTGTGTTTATTTTCCGATACAAAAGGATGAAAATATTTTGCCAAGTAGATCATCACTGGTGAATTCACCGGTGATTTGGTTGAGTTCTTGCTGTGTTAAGCGTAACTCTTCTGCTAATATTTCACCTGCCATAAAAGACTCTAGTTGAGTTAACCCCGTTTCAAGGTGTTGATGGGCTTTTTCTAACGCTATTAAGTGGCGACGCCTTGCCATAAAACCACCTTCAGTACTGCCTTGATAACCCATAATTGTTTTTAAATGATCTTTTAATAGTGTGATACCTGCACCCGTTTTTGCTGAAAGTGTGATAACTGTATTATTATTTTCTTGAGTTATGGCAACAGGATCTTGGCTGATATCAGCTTTATTTTTAATGATGGTTAAGCCAATATTTGGGGGAAGTTTGTCAAAAAAATCAGGCCATTGTTGTTTTGCATTAAAATAAGCATTATTTTGGTATTCGCTGGCATCGATCATAAGTAGTACACGATCAGCTTGATTAATTTCTTGCCACGCGCGCGCTATGCCTATTTGCTCAACCTTATCAGCACTTTCTCTTAGCCCTGCGGTATCTATAATATGTAATGGCATACCATCAATATGTATTTGTTCACTCAGTACGTCTCGAGTTGTTCCCGCTATATCAGTAACAATGGCACTTTCTCGACCACTTAGCGCGTTAAGTAGGCTTGATTTACCTGCATTAGGGCGACCAGCAATCACCACACGCATACCTTCTCTTATAATACTACCTTGCCTTGCTTTTTCTCTTACTTGGCTTATTTGCGTGATGATGGCTTTTAAATCAGAAACTATTTTTTTATCTGCTAGAAAATCTATTTCTTCTTCGGGAAAATCAATAGCAGCTTCAACATACATGCGTAAGTGAATAACCTGTTCAACGAGTTGGTGAATAAGTTTTGAAAAATCACCTTGTAGTGAGTGTAAGGCACAACGGGCAGCTTGCTCTGAACTTGAGTTAATTAAATCGGCAATAGCCTCAGCTTGTGTTAAATCAAGCTTATCATTTAAAAAAGCCTGTTCACTAAATTCACCAGGGTTTGCTAAGCGAATATTTGGTAGCGCGGTAATTTCTTTTAATAGCATATCTAAAATTATTGGGCCCCCGTGTGCCTGTAACTCTAAAACATCTTCGCCAGTAAAAGAGTGTGGCGCCTTAAAATATAAGGCAATACCTTGATCTAAGGTGTGTTGATGGCGATCTTTAAATGCAAGGTATTCTGCTTTTCTTACCTCTGGAACCTTACCTAAAATAGCTTTTGCTACCTCTTTTGCTTTAGGTCCTGATACTCTGATAATACCCACACCACCTCTGCCGGGTGGTGTGGCTTGTGCTGTAATAGTGTCTTGGTGCTGTGTACTTAAAGAAGTTTGAGACATTCGGTTAAATTCTACTAGCGATTAATAAATCTATTTTACTTTATTATTCACTAGAAATAAAAAAAGCGACTCATAGAGCCGCTTTAAATACCTAACGATAAACTACTAGTTAAGTTTTTGCTTTTTGTTTTTCTATACCTGCAAAGATTATTTTCATTTGCACAATAGAAATAATATTACTAACCAACCAATATAATACAAGCCCTGAAGGGAACCAGAAGAAGAAAATAGTAAAGAATACTGGCATATACTGCATCATTTTTTGTTGCATTGGATCTTGTATTGTCATCGGCTGCATTTTTTGCATTACATACATACTAATACCCATTAGTATTGGTAAAATATAATAAGGGTCTTTAGCCGATAAATCTTGTATCCATAACATAAATGGCGCATGTCTAAGTTCTACACTTTCTAAAAATACCCAATAAAGAGCTAAGAAAATAGGCATTTGTAATAATAATGGGAAACAGCCTCCTGCTGGATTAACTTTTTCTTTTTTGTACATATCCATCATTGCTTTAGACATTTTTTGTCTATCGTCACCAAAGCGATCTTTTAGTGCTGCAATTTTAGGCTGTAGCTCACGCATTTTAGCCATTGAGGTATATTGTGCTTTGGTTAAAGGATACATACCGCCTTTAACAATTAAGGTGATCACAATAATTGCAATCCCCCAATTTCCAACAAGTGAGTGAATTTGTACAAGTAACCAAAATAGTGGCTGGCTGATCATCCATAAAAATCCATAATCTATGGTTAGATCTAAGCCTTCTGCTAATTTAGCCATTTCATCTTGATCTTTAGGACCTACGTACAAGGTTGCCGTTGTCATTTTTTCTTCATGAGGTTTAATAATAATAAGCGGCGCTTTAAACCCTATAATGGCATCACCGCTTCTTGTGTAAGATGAATAAAGTTTATTTTCACTTTCTTGCTCAGGAACCCAAGCAGAAACAAAATAATGTTGGATCATCGCAACCCAACCACCTTTAGTCACCATGTTTAAAGGCTGTTCTTTAATATCATCAAAATCATACTTTTCATAAAGATCTTCACTGGTCGAGTAAGCTGCACCACGATAAGCAGAGGTAGGCATCATGCTACTTGATTTTGGAATATCAACGGTTTGTCTTAATTGAGCATAAAATTGCACGCTGGCATTGGTTGCCATATTATTTTTAATAATATAGTTAACTTTTATATCGTAACTATCGCGAGAAAAGGTAAAGCGCTTAGTAACAGTTAAAGCATTATCATCGTTGTAAACTAAATCGACAACCAGTTCTTGTTGATCATTTACCACTTGATAAAGTTTACGTTCTGTTTGATAAATAGGGCGAGATTTTTGGTTGTCTAAGCCATTTGCACCCGTTAAGCCACTTTGAGCAATATGTTTAAATTGACCATTTTGCAGTAACTTAAATGGCACACCATTATTTAATTCTGTGTTGTATTTTAATAATTGTGCTTCAACAATATCACCACCTTGCGTATTAATTTTTATAGCTAAAACATCAGTTTTAACTTCAATAATTGTTGCAGAGGCGGTTACTTCTTCTGTTACTGGGCTCGCTACTTTATCATCTGATGTTGGAATAAAATCAGATGAACCAGCATTGTTACTGCTTTCTTGCTTGGTTGTACTTACCGTCGTTGTTTGTGGAGCTGCTGGAGCATGATCTACTTGCCATTGTTCAAATAACAAATAACTTACCACTAATAACGCTATAAGGAGCAAATTGCGTTGGGATTCCATAGTCTATTACTTCTCTTTTTTCGATTGAGGTACGGGATCTTCACCACCCGCATGTAAAGGATGACATTTTAATATACGTTTGCCTGCTAACCAACACCCTTTTATCACACCAAAGCGATTTATCGCTTCAATCGCATAGCCAGAGCATGTTGGATGAAAGCGACAGTTATTGCCAAGTAGTGGGCTAAGCCAGCGCTGATAGGCTTTAATAAAAGCAACAGCTAATTTTTTTGGCGTTGAATTATTTTTCGCCATATTTTTTCAATCTGTTGTTTAATAGCTTGGTTATCTAATTGATCAATACCTGATTTTGCCATAATTACCAAGTCAACAGTAGGTAAATTATGCTGATTTAATCTAAAACTTTCTCTTACGAGTCGTTTGATACGATTTCGTTGTACTGCATGTTTAACTCTTTTTTTCGCAATAGCAAAGCCTAACCGAGGATGATCAAGGTTATTATGACGAATAAGTACAGTAAAATGTTGAGAATGAAATCGAATTGGTTTAGAAAAAACCACTTTGAAATGATCAGGAGTCAACAAGCGTGACTCCCGATTATATTGGTAAGTAACCATGTGGCTACTCTAGCTCTTAACTAAAAAGAAATAGCAAAGAGATTAAGCTGTAAGCTTAGCGCGGCCTTTAGCACGACGACGTGCAATTACTGCACGGCCATTCTTAGTTGCCATACGTGCACGGAAACCGTGGTTACGTTTACGTTTTAAATTACTTGGTTGAAATGTTCTTTTCATTACGCTAATCCGTCGGTTAATGTTGCCCTGGCAAACCGCCGTTAAGAGCACACTGAATAAAAAATGAGGCCGAATTCTATAGCGCCTGTAATATTTTGTCAATGATATTTATCAGCTATTTATTAAAAGATCCTTAAAGATCGATGTGATCGTTAAAATATCCACAATGTTATAAACAAAAATAGCTAATAATTAATCAAAGGTAGAAAAAATCACTAAATATCTAAATAATATAAGCAATTTTTTTTAACAATAAAATAATATTAAATAAAGTATAATTTTCAGTAAAAATATGTAGTTACAAAAATACGGTTGATAAATTTCAACTTATTTTAAAAGTCAATATTGCACTTGTGGATAACTATAGAGATAATGGCCTTATTACAATTTTAATGATTTTATTTTATTCTTGTTAATTTGAGTCCATTGTCCTTAATTTTCTAGGCTAGTAGGTTACTCTAATTTTTAAAAATAAAAATTAGCTTAGGGAGCTTCACGTGGAGAATTCTGTTTGGCAGCGTTGCTTGTCTGTCCTCCAAGAAGAATTGCCAGCACAACAATTTAGTATGTGGATCCGTCCATTACAGTGTGTTGTTGAAGATAATATAATGACATTATATGCACCTAATCGTTTTGTCTTAGATTGGGTGCGTGAGAAATATGTTGATAGGATCAACGAGCTAGTCTCTTTGCATGATCAAGATGATCCTCCTTTGCTACGTTTTGATGTTGGCAGTAAAGCCGTACCAAATAAAGTGTTGCCTAATGGTAATTCAGCAAAAGCAACCAATAATAATGCTAAAACTCAAGATACCGATCCTCATTTACCTAAAACAACTAATGTTAGGTTAAATTATACCTTTGAAAATTTCGTTGAAGGTAAGTCTAATCAATTAGCTCGAGCTGCTGCTTCTCAAGTTGCTGATAATCCTGGTAAAGCTTATAATCCTTTATTTATTTATGGTGGTACAGGCTTAGGTAAAACCCATCTGTTACATGCAGTAGGTAATGCTATTTTGCTCAATAATCCTAAGGCAAAAATCGCTTATATGCATTCTGAACGTTTTGTTCAAGATATGGTGCGCGCTTTACAAAATAATGCGATTGAAAAATTTAAACAGCATTACCGTAGTGTCGATGCATTATTAATTGATGATATTCAATTTTTTGCTAAAAAAGAGCGTACACAAGAAGAATTTTTTCATACTTTTAATGCATTACTTGAAGGAAATCAACAAATTATCTTAACCAGCGATCGTTATCCAAAAGAAATAGACGGTGTTGAAGATAGGCTTAAATCTCGATTTGGCTGGGGCTTAACAATAGCCATTGATCCACCTGAGCTGGAAACACGTGTTGCTATTTTAAAACGTAAGGCACAAGAGCATAATGTTAATTTAGCTGATGAAGTCGCTTTTTTTATTGCTAAGCGCTTACGATCAAATGTACGTGAACTTGAAGGGGCATTAAATCGTGTTATTGCCAATGCTAATTTCACTGGACGACCAATAACAATAGATTTTGTTCGTGAAGCATTACGTGATTTACTCGCTTTACAAGACAAACTGGTGACTATTGATAATATTCAACGTACAGTAGCTGAATATTATAAAATTAAAGTTGCTGATCTACTTTCTAAGCGCAGAAGTCGATCTGTTGCTAGACCTCGACAGATAGCAATGGCATTATCTAAAGAATTAACAAACCATAGTTTACCTGAAATAGGTAATGCCTTTGGTGGTAGAGATCATACAACAGTATTACATGCGTGTAGAAAAGTTGTTGCTTTAAAAGAAGAAAATCACGACATAAAAGCGGATTATACAAATTTAATAAGAACATTATCCTCTTAAATTAAATAGCTAAACAGGTAAATAGAATGAAGTTTTCACTAAATAGGGAATCATTGTTGAAACCATTGTTGTTGGTTTCTGGTGCGGTTGAGCGTAAAAGTACTTTGCCTATATTAGGTAACGTTCTTTTTGATATTCAAGGTCAAACCTTAACACTTACTGCCACTGATTTAGAACTTGAAATGGTTTCTGCAACAGCAGTCGAAAACCAAGGTGAAGATGGAAAAATTACCATTCCAGCAAAAAAATTATTAGATATTTGTAAAAGTCTACCTGAAGGTTCAATGTTAACCTTCGAATTAGTTAATGAAACAATAAAAATAAGTACTGGTAGAAGTAAATACTCACTTTCAACATTGCCTGCGAGTGATTTTCCTAATATTGAAAAGTGGAAAGGTGATGTAGAATTTAAATTACTTAAATCTGATTTTTTACAACTTATTGAAAGTACACACTTTTCTATGGCGAATCAAGATGTTCGCTATTATTTAAATGGTATGTCTATTGAAACCGAAGGTAATGAAATTCGTTCAGTTGCCACAGACGGACACCGTTTAGCTATCTGTAAAATTGCTAAAGAAAACTTAAATTTACCTACGCGACAAGTTATTGTTCCAAGAAAGGGTATTTTAGAAATTATTCGCTTACTTAGCCCTGTTGAAGAAGAAGTACAAATATATTTAGGTTCAAACCATATTCGTATTATTGATAATCTTTTTTCTTTTACCAGTAAATTAGTTGATGGTCGTTTTCCTGATTATCGCCGTGTATTACCACGAAACGGTGATAAAGTTTTAGAGGCAAATAAAGAACAATTAAGACAAGTGCTTTCACGTGCATCAATTTTATCAAATGAAAAATTTAAAGGAGTTCGCCTTAACTTTTTAAATAATGAATTAAAAATTACAGCGAACAACCCAGAGCAAGAAGAAGCTGAAGAAATAATAGAAATTAACTTTCCTTACGAGCCTTTAGAAATAGGTTTTAATGTTAGTTACGTGCTTGATGTTTTAAATGCGATAAAAGATGAAAATGTAAAATTCACCTTAGCCGATGCACAGAGTAGTGTAGTAATAGAAGGGTGTGAATCACCACAAGCAATCTATGTTGTAATGCCAATGCGTTTATAAATGAGTGTTGAGCTTTTAACGATTCAAAATTTTAGAAATTTAGCCAATACTCAGGTTAATTTTCATAAAAAATTGAATTTTATTATTGGTAAAAATGGTAGTGGCAAAAGTAGTATTTTAGAAGCTATTTTTTTTCTAGGTCATGGAAAGTCATTTCGTACCAATAAAACAGATACCATTGTTACCTATGATCATGAACAATTTATTGTAAGTATAAAAGACGATTTAGCAAAACAACTGGGTATTAGCCGTAATATAAAACTGGCTCAATTTGATATAAAATTGAATGGTGATAGGGTTCAAAAACTTTCCGCGTTAGCAAAAAATATAGCGGTACAAATTGTAACCCCTGAAAGTTTTAAATTATTTTTTGGTGGACCTAAAGAAAGAAGACGATTTATTGATTTAGGATTGTTTCACGTGGAACATAATTTTCCACAACAGTGGAAATTATTTTCAAAAGTATTAAAACAGCGTAATGCTTGTTTAAAAAGTAAAGTAGGGCAAAAAGAAATTAATTATTGGACTGATAAATTTTGTCATTTATCACAAATAATTGCGCAATATAGAAAAAGCTATATAGATTTATTATCAAAAGAATTAAATGACTGGCTAATTCTGTTATTACCCAACTTAGCTCCAATTATGGAATTGAATTATTATCAAGGTTGGTCTGCTAAACGTAATTTAGTCGATGTGCTGAGTGATGTTTCAGAGAAAGAGCTAGCTTATGGATATAGCATGGCTGGTGCTCAAAAATTTGATATTAAATTTTTATTAAATAAACAGCCGCTTGAACTTATGATTTCAAGAGGGCAACAAAAGTTGTTTTTACTGGCATTAACTTTAGCGCAAACAAATTTAATAACAAAAGTTAAGCAAGTAAAGCCAATTTTATTAATAGATGATATTGGTGCCGAATTAGATCAATATTCTCGTTTGGCGTTAGCAAAAGCTATTAAACAACTTGATTGCCAAGTAATTATAACTGCAATTGATGAAATAGCGATTGAACCTTTGGTTCCAGAAGATAAAAATTATAAAATGTTTCACGTGAAACATGGTGAAATATCAATAGAGAGTAAATAGGCAAAAAACTATGGCAGAAGAAAATAGTTACGACTCGGCAAGTATTAAAGTTTTAAAAGGGCTTGATGCAGTTCGAAAAAGACCAGGGATGTACATTGGTGATACAGATGATGGTACTGGCTTACATCACATGGTATTTGAAGTGTTAGATAACTCTATTGATGAAGCTTTAGCGGGTCATTGTAATGATATTGAAGTTATTATTCATTTAGATGGTTCTGTGTCTGTAAAAGATGATGGTCGAGGAATACCAACAGAAATTCATCCTGAAGAAGGTATATCAGCAGCTGAAGTTATTATGACAGTACTGCATGCGGGCGGTAAATTTGGTGGTGATGATTCAGGTTATAAGGTTTCAGGTGGTTTACATGGTGTAGGTATTTCTGTTGTAAATGCTTTAAGTGAAAAGCTAAAACTAACTATACGCCGTGATGGTAAGCTATTTGAACAAATGTATCATCATGGTGAACCACAAGAACCTTTAAAAGTTGTTGGCACTAGTGATAATACTGGTACAGAAGTGCGTTTTTGGCCAAGCAAAGAAACCTTTACTGATGTTAATTTTCATTATGATATTTTAATTAAAAGAATTAGAGAACTCTCTTTTCTAAACTCGGGTGTTTCAATTCGTTTAATGGATGAACGAGAAGAAGGGCGTGAAGAACACTTTCATTATGAAGGGGGAATTCAAGCCTTTGTTGAATATTTAAATATGAATAAAACCCCAGTAAATGAAGAAATATTTTACTTTGACTTAAAACGTGATGACGGCATTATTGTTGAAGTTGCAATGCAATGGAATGATGGCTTCCAAGAAAATATTTTCTGCTTTACTAATAATATACCACAACGTGATGGTGGTACCCATTTAAGTGGTTTTAGAACAGCTTTAACCAGAACATTAAATAGTTATATGGTTAAAGAGGGATTAAATAAAAAAGCAAAAGGTGGTGGAGAAACGAGTGCTACAGGTGATGATGCGCGTGAAGGACTAACTGCGGTTATTTCTGTTAAAGTACCTGATCCTAAATTTTCATCACAAACTAAAGATAAATTAGTTTCATCAGAAGTTAAAACCGCTGTTGAACAAGCCATGGGTGAAAAACTAGGTGAATACTTACTTGAAAACCCAACAATAGCTCGCACTATTATTATGAAAATAATTGATGCGGCAAGAGCTCGAGAAGCAGCACGTAAAGCGCGAGAAATGACACGCCGTAAAGGTGCATTAGATATTGCTGGTTTACCGGGTAAATTAGCTGATTGCCAAGAAAAAGATCCTGCATTTTCAGAACTTTATATTGTGGAAGGGGACTCTGCTGGCGGTTCAGCCAAGCAGGGACGTAATCGTAAAAACCAAGCAATATTACCGTTAAAAGGTAAAATTTTAAATGTTGAAAAAGCACGCTTTGATAAAATGATCTCATCACAAGAGGTGGGAACGTTAATTACGGCATTAGGTTGTGGTATTGGTCGAGATGAATATGATCCAGATAAACTTCGTTATCATAGTATTATTATTATGACCGATGCTGATGTTGATGGCTCACATATTCGTACTTTATTACTGACTTTTTTCTATCGTCAAATGCCTGAAATTATGGAAAGAGGTTATGTTTATATTGCCCAACCTCCTTTATATAAAGTTAAAAAAGGTAAACAAGAACGTTATATCAAAGATGATATTGCTTTAACTGAATACTTAACTACCTTAGCATTAGAAAATGCGGCAATACATGTTAATGAATCAGCTCCTGCAATTTCTGGTGTTGCTTTAGAGCAATTAGTTATTCAATACCGTACTGTAATGGATACTATCAAACGTATTGCTCGTCAAATGCCAGAAGAAATTTTAGAAAGTATGGTTTATGGTAAAGAGGTAAGTATCGAAAGCTTTAATTCAGAAGCTGCGGTAAAAGACTGGGCAACTAGCTTATTAACAATAATAAAGGAAAAAGCAGGTAATGGATCTATCTATGATGTAGATATTTATAAAAATAATGAACGAAATATATATTATCCTGTGTTTAAAGTACGCCAGCATGGTATTGAAAAACTTTATGAATGCAATTATGAGATGATCAGTTCAAGTGAATTTGAATCAATAATGGCATTAAATAAAGCAATAAATGGTTTAATTGAAGAAGGCGGTTATGTTAAGCGTGGTGAAAAAACCAAACAAGTTGAAAACTTTGAAGAAGCACTTAATTGGCTTATGGCTGAAGGAAAACGAGGTCAATACATTCAGCGCTATAAAGGTTTAGGAGAAATGAATCCAGATCAATTATGGGAAACCACTATGGATCCTGAAACACGTCGTATGTTAAGAGTGACCATTGAAGATGCTATTGCAGCCGATCAACTTTTCACTACCTTAATGGGTGATCATGTTGAGCCGCGTCGTAAATTTATTGACGATAATGCATTAAAAGTTTCAAACTTAGATGTATAGTATATAAATCAATAAGTTATATTATAATTAAATTATTATGCCCGGTAATCAAATCGGGCATTTTCCTTTCTATGCTGGCATTGTGTATTTTTGTCGATAGAAAGTCGTATTACACGATTGTATAAGTTGCTGACAAGGTTATACTTAGCAGCATTTCATTAACACTGACAAATATTAGAAATTCATGAGCGCGTTTAATATAAATACATTTCAAGGGTTAATTTTGCAATTGCAAGATTATTGGTCAAGACAGGGTTGTGTAATTGTTCAACCCCTCGATTTAGAAGTTGGGGCAGGTACTTTTCATCCCATGACATTTTTACGCTCTATCGGTCCTGAGCCGATGAGTAGTGCCTATGTTCAGCCTTGTCGTCGACCAACCGATGGTCGTTATGGTGAAAATCCAAACCGCTTACAGCATTACTATCAATTTCAAGTCATGCTTAAGCCTTCACCTGATAATATTCAAGAATTATATCTTAACTCATTGAAAGAATTAGGTATTGATCCATTAGTTCATGATATTCGCTTTGTAGAAGATAATTGGGAATCTCCCACACTAGGTGCTTGGGGGTTAGGTTGGGAAATATGGTTAAATGGTATGGAAATAACCCAGTTTACCTATTTTCAACAAGTGGGTGGTTTAGAGTGTAGCCCTGTAACAGGTGAAATTACTTATGGTTTAGAACGTTTGGCCATGTATATTCAAAATGTTGATAGCATCTATGATCTAGTTTGGACAGATGGACCTATGGGAAAAGTACTTTATGGTGATGTTTTTCATCAAAATGAAGTAGAACAATCAACCTATAACTTTGAATATGCCGATGTTGAGGCTTTATTTCAACAATTTGATCAGTGTGAAAAAGACAGTGAAAAACTAATAGCCGCTGGCTTGCCTTTACCTGCTTATGAACAAGTAATGAAAGCTTCTCATGCCTTTAATTTACTTGATGCACGCCATGCTATTTCTGTTACAGAACGTCAGCGTTATATTTTGCGAGTAAGAACTTTATCTAAAGCTTGTGCAGAAGCTTATTATCAAGCTCGAGAAAAGCTGGGGTTTCCTTTATGTGCAAATAATAACGAGCAAGTAGTGGCGGAGAATAAATAATGATCAAAGAAACGCTTTTAATTGAATTAGGTACAGAAGAATTACCGCCTAAATCACTACAAAAACTTGCTATTACCTTTTATCAACAAATAAAAGAGCAGCTTGAAAAAGCTGAACTTAGCTTTAATGAAATAACTTGGTTTG
Source organism: Alteromonadaceae bacterium (assembly GCA_015487235.1). GTDB lineage: Bacteria > Pseudomonadota > Gammaproteobacteria > Enterobacterales > Alteromonadaceae. The sequence continues at coordinate 20,354 of WFQC01000167.1, read as the reverse complement.
CTACACCAAGACGATTGGCAGTAAGTGTTACAGATTTAGTGCAATGCCAAGCCGACAAAATTGTTGAAAAAAGAGGTCCGGCAATCAATGTGGCTTTTGATGAAAAAGGGCAACCAAGTAAAGCGGCACAAGGTTGGGCACGCTCTAACGGTATAAGCGTAGAACAAGCTGAAAGATTAGTTACTGAAAAAGGTGAATGGTTACTATATAAAGCCAAGCAGCAAGGCAAAACGGTTGCCGAATTAATACCTGCTATGGTGCAAACAGCGGTGGCGAAGTTACCTATTCCCAAACCTATGCGCTGGGGTAGTCGTCGTACACAATTTATTCGTCCAATTCATACCTTAACACTAATGTACGGCAACGAGGTTATTACTGGTGAAGTGTTAGCAACAAAAGCCAGTAATATTATTACAGGTCATCGTTTTCATAGTTCAGGTTTAGTGGTACTAAAAAGTGCTGATGAGTATCAACAAGCCCTAAAACAAGCTTATGTTATTGCTAGCTTTGCAGAACGAAAGCAGTTGATACTTGAGCAAATTAATCAAAAAGCGGCTGAATTAAATGCCAAGGTATTGATAGATGAAGCTTTACTTGAAGAAGTCACTGGTTTAGTTGAATGGCCTGTTGCCTTAGTGGGTAGTTTTGATGAAGACTTTTTACAGGTTCCTGCTGAACCCTTAATTTACTCAATGAAAGATCATCAAAAGTATTTTCCTATAACCGATCAACAGGGTAATTTACTCAATAAATTTATCTTTATCAGTAATATAGAAAGTAAAGACCCACAACAGGTTATCTTTGGTAATGAAAAAGTGATTCGCCCACGCTTAGCTGATGCTGAATTTTTCTTTAAAACTGATAAAAAACAAACGCTTGAATCAAGATTATTGAGTTTAGAATCAGTTTTATTCCAAAAACAATTAGGTACCTTAAAAGCTAAATCAACGCGTATTGCTAATTTGAGCAAAAATATAGCGCAACAGCTTGGTCTTAATAGTGAATATGCTTACAGAGCGGGCTTATTAAGTAAAACAGACTTGATGACAGAAATGGTGCTTGAATTTCCACAAGTGCAGGGCACCATGGGTAAATACTACGCACAACATGATGGTGAACCTGAGGCCGTGGCTATTGCTTTAGAAGACCAATATCGTCCACGTTTTGCCGGTGATAAATTACCTGAAGGCGAAATAGGTTGTACTGTTGCTATTGCCGACAAAATTGATACCTTAGTTGGCATATTTGGTATAAATCAACCACCTAAAGGTGATAAAGACCCTTTTGCCTTACGACGAGCCGCTATTGGTTTGATTCGTATTGTTATTGAAAAATCACTTAACTTAGATATTGCTCAGTTAATTGAACAAGGCATTATCGCCTACGGTGATGTATTATCTAACGATAATGTTAAGCAAGAAGTTATTGATTTTATTATGGGGCGCTTTGCGGCTTACTATCAAGAGCAAGGTATTAGTCAAGACGTAATACAAGCTGTTTTAGCGAAAAAGCCGACAGCACCATTAGATTTTGATAAACGTATAAAAGCTGTTAGCCACTTTAAAACCTTAGCAGAAGCTTCAGCCTTAGCTGCTGCCAACAAAAGAGTGGGTAATATTTTAGCTAAATTTAAAGGTGAGCTGGCTGAACATTTTGACAGCAAACTGGCAACAGAAGAAGCGGAGCTTAGATTAGCGCAAGTTTTTACTGAACTCACGACTAAAATAGCGCCTTTGCAAGCAGAGCAAAATTATCAAGCTATTTTGGCTGAATTAGCGTCATTAAAAACGCCTATTGATAACTTTTTCGACAGTGTTATGGTGATGGCAGACGATGAAAGCGTTAAAATTAATCGTTTAACCTTACTTAACCAAATTCGTAATAGTTTTTACAATATTGCCGATATATCAGTACTGCAGTAAATGCCAACAAAGGTTTTGAATTAGCCGTAGCTGATATGGCTAAAAACTTAAATGATGAACTATCTCGTTTTAAACAACGTGTAAAAGATGAAAAAGTAGCGAAAATTGAGCACCGAAAAGGCTATAGTGGTGGTAGTTTTAGTTTTGCCTTGCTATTTAGCTTCTTGCTCTTGTCTCTGCTACGTTTTCGCTTTAAAAGAAATTAATCGTTAAGCCCCTTTTTTTATTAAATAATGAAAGGGGCTTTTTTCTACCTGCATTGCCACTAATTCATGCTCCATAAAGCGGCAAAAACTTGGAATATCACGTCTAGTTGAAGGATCATCAGCTATAATATGTAAAGTTTCACCACAGGCTATTTTACGAATATTTAGACGTACCATCATAACAGGCTCTGGGCAACGTAAGCCTAAAGCATTTAATTGGTGGTCGGCTTGGGTAAATATTTCTTCTGACATAAAATACGAGTATAACTATCAATAATTCTTAACGAGTAGTTTACCGTTTTGCTAGCTAAGATAATATATTATCGCTAGAATTTATTGGCCTTTTTGTTTTAGGAATAAACAATTGCTAAAAAAATTTCCCCTTATTTTAACTGTTTTTTTCTTTATTTTTAGTACGTTTATTTATGCTGACAATAATGATAATAAGTTACGTAAGCTTTATCTCAAAGCTGAAAAGCTAGTATGGAAAGAAAACGCACGAGATTACCAACAAGTTTATCAAAAACTTACCGATTATCCTTTACAGCCGTATCTTGATCAAAAGCGTTTATTGCACCGCATTAATATAAAAGATAAAGATGAAATTGCAGCTTTTTTAACTCAATATAAAGGCACTCCTCTTGATTGGCCTTTGCGCAAAAAATGGCTTAAATATTTAGCTAGACGTAAGCAAAAAAGTCTTTTTTTAACCTTTTATCGTCCAAATAGTAGTGCTGAATTAACGTGTCAGTTTTATCGATTTCAGCTTGATATGGGAATGCCTGAGCAAGTAGTTTTACCACAGGTAACTAAGTTATGGTTAGTTGGAAAGTCTCAACCTAAAGTGTGTGATCCGCTTTTTAAACGTTGGCAAAAAGCAGGTTATCGTAGTGAAGCTATTATTTGGCAACGTATAAAGCTTGCGGCACAAGGGGGAAAACACACACTCATTCCGTATTTAACTAAGCTCTTACCTAAATCACAACGCCCTTTAGCAAAACTTTGGCATAAAGTACGTCGTAATCCTGCCTATATCACTAAATTATCACACTTTAAAAATAAAAATGCTGAAGAAGCTGAAATTATGACTTATGGTTTGAAGCGGCTAATTTGGCGATCGCCCAATAAAGCACTACAAACCTATAAAAAAGCCCAAAAGCAGTTTAGTTTTTCAGCACAACAACAGCGAGCTATCACTAAAAAATTTGCTTTAGCATTAGCCAGCAAACACCATAAAAAAGCGAGCTATTGGTTAGATAAAGTGGCTGATGAAGATCTCAATGATGATATTGTGCAGTGGCGATTAGCAGACATATTAAAAACGCAAAATTGGTTTAAAATCATGCAACAGCTTAATCGTTTACCGCAAAAATATCGCCAAAAACTACAATGGAAATATTGGTATGCACGCAGTTTAGTTGCACAAGGAGATAGCGAGCGTGGTGAATTTTTACTCAAACTTTTGGCTAATGAGCGTCATTACTATGGCTTTATGGCGGCCAGTCATTTAAACAAAGCAATTAATATTCAACATGATCCGCTTAGCTTCTCAACAGCAGAAAAAAAAGCCATTATGCAATACAGTGCGGCACAAAGGGCATTTGAATTATTTCATTTAAACAGGTTTGAGCAAGCTAGAAGAGAATGGTCATACTGGCTATCACAGCTAAACAAAAAACAAAAACTTATTGCGGCAACGATTGCTTATGAAAAGGGTTGGTTTGATAGAGCAATATTTACCTTGGCTGAACAAGGGTATTTAGATGATGTGAACTTACGTTTTCCTGAAGCTTTTGCCAAAGAAATTACTTATTTTGCTAAAAGAGAAAAAATAGCGCCAAGTTGGGTTTTTGCCATCGCGCGTCGTGAAAGCTCTTTTATGGTAGATGCGCATTCTAGCGCAGGTGCGGTTGGGTTAATGCAAATACTGCCCAGTACTGCCAAACAACTATTGCGAGAAAAAAACATCACTCGCCGCCATTTGTTTAATGTTAAAAATAATATTCGATTAGGCAGTAAATATTTAAAAAAGCTACTGATCAAACAAGATCATAATTTAGTCTTAGCTACAGCTTCATATAATGCTGGGCCTTATCGAGTAAAAGCGTGGTTAAAAAATAAAGCAAAATTACCAGCAGATATTTGGATAGAAACAATCCCTTATAAAGAAACGCGTGAATATGTTAAAAGTGTCTTGGCTTATCAGCAAATATATCAGCATCGACATCAGCAGCAATTTGCTTTATTTGACCAAGTAATTGCGATGGAAATAGGTGAGTGATAAACAAAAATTTTGTTATACTCGCATCGTGTTTAAGAAAATATTCTTTAAGGGTTCGGGTGTATAAAACTAAACCGTCTTATTGAGGATATAACAACAAACGTGGAATTTAACAATGACAGATCTCAGTAATCACTATCCTGCACATATTGCAGAGTTACAACGTAGAACCAAAAAAGCACTTTATCGAGAGAATTTAGAAGGTTTAGTGATCCACTCAGGTAAAGAAATTAAGGTTTTCTTAGACGACTATAGCTATCCTTTTAAGGTGAATCCACACTTTAAAGCGTGGTTGCCCGTTACCGATGTTGCTAATTGTTGGTTGATTGTTAATGGTGAAGATAAGCCGACATTAATTTATTATCAACCTGTTGATTTTTGGCATAAAGTGGTTGAATTAAGCGACAGTTATTGGCGAAATTTTTTTGATATAAAAATTTTAAAAGTTGCCAGTGAGGTTGATAAATTATTACCCTACGATAAAAAAGGCTATGCTTATATTGGTGAGCATATTGAAGTGGCTAAGGCTTTGGGGTTTGAAGCTATAAATCCTGAACCTTTAATGAATTATATTCACTACCATCGTGCTTATAAAACGGCTTATGAATTTGCATGTATGCGCCAGTCTAATGCCTTAGCTGTTAAAGCTCATCAAGCGGCAGAAAAAGCTTTTCGTGCCGGTGAAAGTGAATTTGCTATTCAGCAAGCATATTTAAAAGCAATTCAATATTCAGAAAACAACACCCCTTACGGTAATATTGTGGCACTTAACAAAAATGCTGCCATATTACATTACACGGCTTTAGAGCGTAATAAACCCACTAATCCACAATCATTTTTGATTGATGCGGGTGCTAATTTCAATGGCTATGCGGCTGATATTACACGTACCTATGCTTTTGAAAACAATAAATTTGCTGAATTAATTGCCCGTATGGATCAGCTAATGCTTAAAGCGGTTGATGGCCTAACACCTAATAAAAGCTATGTTGATTTACACATTGAAACCTATACCGAAATAGGGCAGGTATTAAAAGAATTTGGTTTTATTAAGGTTGATGTTGATACTGCTGTTGAAACTGGCATTATTTCAACTTTCTTTCCGCACGGTTTAGGGCATCATTTAGGTTTACAAACTCATGATGTTGGCGGTTTTATGGCCGACGAACGTGGTACTCATATTAATGCACCAGATAATCACCCTTTTTTAAGAACGTCACGTACAATAGAAGCCAATCAAGTGTTTACTATTGAGCCTGGATTGTATTTTATTGATTCTTTATTAAGCGAGTTGAAACAATCTGCGTATGCAGAAATGATTAATTGGCAAAATGTTGATGCAATGCGTCCTTATGGTGGAATTCGTATTGAAGACAATATTATTGTGCATAAAAATCACAATGAAAATATGACACGTGATGCAGGATTAAGTTAAGCGGTAATGGCGCGAAAACCTTATAAAATAGCGGCTAGCGAAGTAATAGAAGAAACTATTGTAACGCGCAGCCGCTTTATTTGTTACTTAGCCCCTTGTCAAAGTAGTGAGCAAGCTAAAGCGTTTATTAAAAAGGTACAGGCTTTGCATCCCCAAGCAACACATCATTGTTATGCTTTTTTAACTGGAGCCGCTGATGATAGCCAAGGTTATGGTTTTTCTGATGATGGCGAACCTAGTGGTACAGCAGGGCGACCCATGTTAGCAGCATTACAAGGGGGCGGTATTGGTGAAGTTTGTGCTGTTGTTGTGCGTTATTTTGGCGGTACCAAATTAGGTACTGGCGGTTTACAACGTGCTTATGGGGCAAGTGTTCGCCATGCGTTAACCTTTTTAGCCAGTAAAATTAAAATACCTATGGTGCATAAGTCATTAGCGTGTCAATATAACCAAGTTAATGATGTTGTTCACCTTATTGAACAGGCTAACGCTAAAATTATAAAACAAGATTTTACAGAACAAGTTATTATACAAGTGGCAATACCTGAGGCACAAAGTGAACGGTTACAGCAGCAATTGTTTACCTTGTCAGCTGGTGAAATTGTCTTACAAAAAATAGAAGACTAACTTAATCATAAAATACGCTAGTGCAATATAAAAATATTATTCGAATTTTAGGGCTACTTGTTGCTCTACTCAGTGTTACCATGTTGCCGCCAGCACTTGTCTCGCTTATTTATCGAGATGGTGGTGGTGTTTCTTTTCTACTCTCTTTCTTATGGTGTTTAGGCTTTGGTTTGCTGGCTTGGTATCCAAATCGCAATGAAAAAGGTGATTTAAGAGCCCGTGAAGGCTTTTTAATTGTGGTGCTTTTTTGGGTGGTATTAGCTAGCTTTTCAGCAATACCTTTAATGTTGCTTGAACACCCGCATTTAAGTATAACCGATGCTTTTTTTGAATCTTTTTCAGGGTTAACTACAACAGGGGCAACCATTCTCACTAATATTGATGTATTACCGCATGCGGTTTTATATTATCGCCAGCAGCTACAGTGGTTGGGTGGTATGGGTATTATTGTATTAGCTGTTGCTATTTTACCTATGTTAGGTATTGGTGGTATGCAGCTCTATCGAGCAGAAACACCAGGCCCAGTAAAAGACTCTAAAATGACCCCGCGAATAGCTGATACTGCAAAACATTTGTGGTTTATTTATGTGTCTTTAACGGTTTTATGTACTATTGCCTATTGGTTGGCTGGTATGTCATTTTTTGATGCGCTTTGTCATGCTTATTCCACTATTGCCATTGGAGGCTTTTCAACACATGACGCAAGTATGGGTTATTTTAATAGCCCTACAATTAATTTAATTTGTGTGTTTTTTCTTATTATTGCAGGAGTTAATTTTGCGCTGCATTATGCCGTTATTCAAAGTAAATCGGTGAAAAATTATTTTTATGATCCTGAATTTAAGGTTTTTATTGCTATTCAAGTGGTGCTGACATTAATTTGTTTTACTTTTTTGATGATCCACGGCACTTATCAAGACGCTGATGAAGCGCTAAATCAGGCCTTGTTTCAATCTGTTTCTATTAGTACTACAGCAGGGTTTGCCACCACATCATTTGCCGATTGGCCAGTATTACTGCCTATTTTATTAATATTTTCTAGTTTTATCGGTGGTTGTGCTGGAAGTACTGGTGGTGGTATGAAGGTTGTTCGAGTATTACTTTTATATTTACAAGGCTTGCGTGAGTTGAAAAAGCTAGTACACCCTAAAGCGGTTTTTCCAATAAAATTAGGACGTAAGCCTTTACCTGATAGAGTCATTGAAGCTGTTTGGGGGTTCTTTTCTGCCTATGCGGCTGTTTTTGTTATTTGTATGTTGCTATTAATGGCAGCAGGGGTTGATGATATAACCGCTTTTACGGCCGTTGCTGCTAGTTTAAATAATTTAGGCCCAGGTTTAGGTGAGGTTGCAGCTAATTTTGCCCATTTGAATGACTTTAGTAAGTGGGTTTTAGTGGTGGCAATGCTTTTTGGTCGTTTAGAAATCTTTACCTTGTTAGTGCTATTTACCCCTACCTTTTGGCGTAGCTAAAAGTAAATAGCATCAACATGAAATAATTTTTCAACATGAGAGATATAACGCTTATTTACTAAGAATAAAATAACGTGGTCTTCTTCCATTATCACCGTATTTGAGTGCGCTATGATGACTTCATTCCCTCGTACTATAGCGCCAATGGTGGTACCAGGTGGTAATTTTAATGCTTTGATTTCTCTGCCAACGACTTTTGATGAATTTTCATCACCTTTAGCGACTATTTCAATAGCTTCAGCTGCACCACGTCGTAAACTGTAAACATTATCTATAGAACCGCGGCGTACATGGGTTAATAAGGCGGAAATGGTGGCTTGTTGGGGTGAAATGGCAATATCAATGTCACCGCCATCAATTAAGTCTATGTAGGCACTGCGCTGAATAAGTACCATGGTTTTACGCACACCTAAACGCTTTGCTAACAGCGAAGACATAATATTAGCTTCATCGTCGTTAGTAACTGCAATAAAAACATCAAAATCATCTATATGTTCTTCAAGCAGTAATTCTTGATCAGATGAGTCACCTACAAAAACCATGGTTTCATCAAGCTCAGAAGCCAAATATTCTGCTCTTTCAGGTGATCTTTCTATTAATTTAACTTGATGATTTTCTTCTAAAATTCGAGCTAAACCTGCACCAATATTACCACCACCAGCAATCATAATACGCTTATAGGCAGGTTCTAATTTTTGTAATTCATTCATTACCGCACGAATGTGTACGGTGGCTGCAATAAAGAATATTTCATCATCAGCTTCGATCACCGTTGTACCTAACGGACGAATAGGGCGACCATTACGGTAAATTGCCGCCACACGAGTGTCAGCGTTTGGAATATGTTCTTTAATGGTTGATAACGCATGACCCACTAATAAACCGCCATAATAGGCCTTTACCGCAACTAAGCTTACTTTACCTTTGGCAAATTCTAGTACCTGTAAAGCACCGGGGTAGTCGATTAAACGTGCAATATCTCGCGTAACTAATTGTTCAGGAGCAATAACATGATCAACAGGTACATCTTGATTATGAAAAAGTTGTTCTCGATATTTTAAAATATGCTCAGAGCGAATACGGGCTATTTTTATTGGCGTATGAAATAAAGAATAAGCAATTTGGCAAGAGATCATATTGGTTGAATCATCACTGGTGACCGCAATGATCATATCTGCATCTTCTGCGCCTGCTTTTTTTAAAATATCAGGATGAGAACCATGGCCAGCAACAACTTGTAAGTCCATTCTATCTTGTAAGTCTTGCAATATTTTAGCATTGGTATCAATTAAGGTAATCTCGTTTAGCTCACCTACCATGTTTTCAGCTAACGTTCCACCAACTTGTCCTGCACCTATGATTATAATTTTCATTGCTTATTCTTATATTTATTAAGGGTTAAAAATCAACTATCAATTTTCTGAATTTTAGCGTAATAAAAGCCGTCCATATTATTTTCATTCGGTAATATCTGCCAGCCAATATCATCACTATTCTCTGTTATAGCAATTAAACTAGCATTTTTATGGGTATGTAAAAACTGTTTTATCTGTGCGTTGTTTTCTTCAGGTAAAACACTACAGGTTGCATACAATAAAATACCTTGAGGCTTGAGTAATGGCCAAATTGCATTGAGTATTTTTTGTTGTAATTGTACTAAGTTATCTATATCACTCGCTTTTCTGAGCCATTTTATATCGGGGTGTCGACGAATAACTCCTGTGCCAGAGCAAGGTGCATCAAGCAATATTCGGTCATAGCCTTGTTTGTTCCACCAGTTATTTGGTGTTGCAGCATCACCCGTAATAACATTGGCTGAAAGCTGCAATCGCGCTAAGTTTTCTTTCACTCGTTCAAGACGTTGAGATTCAATATCAATGGCAGTCATTCGCGCAATATTGGGGGTACGTTCAAGTATATGACAGGTTTTTCCACCAGGTGCTGCGCAGCAATCTAATACATTATCGCCGGCTTGGCTGTCTAATAAAATAGCGGCCTGTTGTGCTGCACCGTCTTGAATAGAAACCCAACCCTGTTCAAATCCTGGTAATTTACTGACATCATGAGCTTGGTTTAGCTCAATAGCACCAGAAAGCGGATCGATTTTTGTGTACTCAATATTCGCTTTAGCCAGTAAAGCCAGATAGCTTTCAACTGTGTGATGTTGTTGATTAACCCGTAGCCACATCGGTGGTTTTTGTTGATTAGCCACTAAAATATCTTGCCAGTTATTATAACTTGCCTGAAGCTTTTTAATAAACCAGCTAGGGTGGTTATATGTTATTGCATCACTTGGCGGTTTATTTTCAGTTGGTGTGGTATTTTGCTGGCGCTGAAAGTTTCTTAATATGGCGTTGATCAAACCTTTTAGGTATTTTGCTTTTAGTACTTGCGCTGCAGCAACTGTTTCACCAACAGTTGCATGATCAGGAATGCGCGTATATTTAAATTGGTATATGCCGACTAGTAGCAAAAAATGAAAAAGTCGCTGTTTGCCGGTAAGCGGTTTATCAATTAACTGGCGAACATCATGTTCTAGTTCCGGTAAATAGCGCAAAACACCGTAGCAAAACTCTTGTAGTAAGGCTTTGTCTTGCGTTGCGGCTTTTATTTGCTGTTTAGGTAACTCATCGGCAAGGCTTCTGCCTTGATCAACAACACTATACAGGCAACGGGCAGCAAGAGCCCTTACATTTGCAGCCATTAGTTATTACCTTGATGAGTAATTAATTGTCCTTTTTTAAACCACTGCGCGCGCGCATTTAAAATATCAGCAACAGCAAGCGGTTTTTTACCGGGTAGTTGTAATTTCTCTAATAATAAGCAACCCTTACCTGTGACAACGGTAATACCTTTTTTATCAACATTAATAATAGTACCAGCCTGAGTTGTTGTTGCCTCTGTTTCGATTACTTGGGCTTGCCAAATACGAATACGGTGGCTTTTATCAGGGGTTTCTTTGAAGGTAAATTGCGCTATGGGCCAAGGAATATAAGCTCTAATTTTTCGCGCTAATACCTCAGCAGTTAGCTGCCAATCTAACTCTGCTTCTGCTTTATCAAGCTTATGGGCATAAGTTGCTAACCTTGAATCTTGCGGTTCTCGCTGATAATTACCTTGAGCCATTTGTGTTAATGTGGTGAGCAATGCTTTGGGGCCTAATTCAGCTAATTTGTCATAAAGTGTGGCACTGGTGTCTGTTGGGGTAATTGGACAACTGGCTTTTAAAATCATATCACCAGTGTCTAAGCCTTTGTCCATTTGCATGATGGTGACGCCCGTTTCTTTATCTCCAGCTTCTAAAGCACGTTGAATAGGTGCTGCACCGCGCCATTTAGGTAATAAAGAACCGTGTACATTAATGCAGCCTAAACGTGGAGTGTTAAGAATAACCTCAGGTAATAATAACCCATAAGCAACTACTACCATAACGTCAGCATTGTATTGAGCTAATTTTTGTTGCTCAGCTTCTTCTTTAAAATTAATAGGTTGCTCTATGGTTAAACCATGCGCTAAGGCAAGTGCTTTTGTTGCGCAAGGCGTTATTTTTTTGCCGCGTCCTGCGGGTTTATCAGGAGGGCAATAAACAGCGACAATATTATGTTCAGAATGAATTAATGCTGCTAAGTGTTTGGCCGCAAAATCAGGCGTACCGGCAAAAATAATATTTAATGCTGATGACAAGGTCTATTCCTTAAAAATAAATTAGCCTTTGGCTTTTTGACGAGCTTCTTTTTCAAGTTTGGTTTTAATGCGTTGTCGTTTTAGCGGTGATAAATAGTCAACAAATAATATACCCGCTAGATGGTCTAATTCATGTTGAATACAAACCGCGAGTAACTCTTCACCATCTAAGGTGAAGGCTTTGCCTTCTCTATCTAATGCTTTTACTGTAACTCGGCTATGACGTTCAACTTTGGCATAACAATGAGGCACTGATAAACAGCCTTCTTCATTAATGACCTTTTCATCACTTTTTTCAATAATTTCAGGGTTAATTAATACAATAGGCTGGTCACCGTTTTCAGAGACATCTATAACGACAATGCGTTGATGAATATTTACTTGCGTGGCGGCTAAGCCAACTCCTTTTTCGTCGTACATTGTTTCAAGCATGTCATCAACAATTTGACGAATGTCATCATTCACTTCAGTGACTTCTTTGGCTTTGGTTCTTAATCTTTCGTCTGGAAAGCGTAAAACAGTTAAAATGGTCATAATTAGGTAAAAAAATTAGCGATTATTGAATTAGAATGTTATGTTCAATTTTAGCCATTAAATAATATTAATCCTAGTGATTTATACGCAAACTTATTGGAATAATTGGGATATTGTAAAATAATTAAGTAATATGCACCAAAAGGCTTAATTAAAACACAATTAACTAATTGTTTTACTAATAAATTGTATAGCACTAATTGCTTTTTAAAATGGATTGAATAGCATGTATAAGAAAATTCTAATTTCATTCTTTTGTCTGATACTACCTGCATTTTTTGTTGCTGCAGATGAATTGACGCTAAAAAAAGATGCTCCTAAAACCTATATTGTTAAAAAAGGTGATACCTTATGGGATATTTCAGGGGTGTTCTTAAAACAGCCTTGGTTATGGCCTAAATTATGGCGATTAAACCCTGAAATTAACAACCCTCATTTGATTTATCCCGGTGATGAATTGAGACTCGTTTTTGACAAAAATGGTCAGCCAATGTTGGTAAAAGGTAAGCCTGAACTCAAATGGTCACCTAAAATAAGAAAACAGCTTAAAGATCAATCGCCAGTTAGCATTATTCCGTTAAGTGAAATATCAGCTTATTTACGTTATGAAAACCTTTTTACTCAAGAGCAAGTTGATACCCTACCTTATGTGCTTGGCAGTGATGAAGGTCATAAATCAAGCATAGATAGCTTTAGATTGTATATAAAAGGTAATTTAGAGCAGGGGAAAACCTACGGTATTTACAACAAGGGTGAGAAAATAATAGATCCTGAAACCAATGAGCTTATTGGATATTACGCTATTTTAGTAGGTACAGGTAAAGCTTTACGCTCGGGCGATATTGCTAACAAAATACCAGCTACTTTATATTTAAATAGTGCTAAACGAGAAGTGCGCTCAGGGGCACTTGTTGTGCCAGTTAATGATAATCAACTTTTGCCCGCGTATTACACCATGCAAGCTGCCGATGAAACTATTAAAGGTAAAATTATTAAAGCGGCGAGTGATAACCGTGAGTTTGCTAAATTGGATGTGGTTATGATTAACAAAGGGCAGCAAGATCAAGTAAAACTGGGTGATATTATGGCAATAAGCCGTCAAAGCCCTAGTGTGATTGAAACTCGTCATGGTCCTATGTACACCAAAGATGCTTCTCGTTGGGACAAGCTAGCCAGTGCTGAAGGTTCAGATTATGTGATGCCTTCAGAAAAATTAGGCAAATTAATGATTTTTAAAGTGTACGATCAGGTGAGTATGGGGCTTATTTTAACAACACATAAACCTATTCGTTTACAAGATATGGTTTCAGCACCTTAACATTTATCATAAAACTTGCGTCTTAAGGATAAGACCATGACAAGAACAACAACGGAGTATTGGTTAGCTTTAAAACTTGTTACTCGCTTATCAATTAAACAAAAGTGCTTTTTAGCTGAATCTATTGGCTTAAAAGCACTTTTTTTATTGCCGAAAGAAACCCTTGAAACAATGGCCTTAACACCTAAGCAAATTGCGCAAATAACTAACCCTGATTGGTGTTTGATAAAAGGCATTATCAAAAAAACTCAGGCAATTGGCGGGCAATTATTGTGCTATGGTGATAGTGATTATCCTGAACAACTGAAAGAAATTTATGATCCGCCTCTGGTACTTTTTACGTTAGGTGAGCAGGCGCTGTTAACACAAACACAAGTGGCTATTGTAGGTAGCAGAAGTGCCACACACGCAGCACTAAGTTTCACTAAAACACTTGCTCAAGACTTAGCAATGCAACATATTATTATTACGAGCGGCCTTGCTTTAGGTGTTGATGGCGCAGCCCATCAGGGTGCTTTTATTGATGAACAAGCTAAAACAATTGCCGTTATTGCAACCGGATTAGATAAAATTTATCCCTATCGTCATAAAGCATTGGCTAATCAAATAGTGCAACAGCACGGGCTTATTATCACAGAATTTTTACCAAATACTCCAGCTAAAGCTGGGCATTTTCCTCGTCGTAACCGTTTGATCAGTGCGTTAAGTTTAGGGGTTGTGGTTGTTGAAGCTGAATTAAAAAGTGGTTCTTTAATTACAGCTCGCTGTGCATTAGAACAAAATAAGGATGTTTTTGCTGTACCCGGTTCTGTTTATAATCCAATGAGCAAAGGCTGTCATTGGTTAATTAAACAAGGTGCTAAATTAATTGAAAATTGTGCCGATATAATGGAAGAGCTTGATTTATCTTTTTTGCGCCCCGATTGTAATAACCAGCAAAATATTGAAAAAAGTAGCACACAAGACTTGTTTATCGATCCATTGTTAGCTAGTGTTGACTATGAGGCTACCGCAATTGAGATGATTGCAGCACGCAGTAATTTAGCCATAGATATTGTTTTAACGCAATTAACAATACTTGAGCTAAAAGGTTTAATTACAGCCGTTCCCGGTGGCTATCTTCGATTAAAATAGGGGGTAATATGTTTGATATTTTGATGTACCTATTTGAAAATTATATACATTCTGAAGCTGAAATCATGGTAGATCATGACAGTCTAACTGATGAGCTGTCACGTGCTGGTTTTCATCAAGATGAAATATACAAAGCACTTACGTGGATTGAAAAACTAGCAGCATTACAAGAAAGTGATACACACCCTTATTTAACACGCGTTTCTAGTCAGTCTATTCGTATTTACACTCAAGAAGAGTGTGCCCGTTTAGATGTCGAATGTAGAGGCTTTTTATTGTTTCTTGAACAAGTTAATGTACTTGATTTTACTACGCGAGAAATGGTGATAGATCGTGTGATGGAGCTTGATACTAAAGAGTTTTCTTTAGATGACATGAAGTGGGTTGTTTTAATGGTACTGTTTAATGTTCCAGGGCAAGAAAAAGCTTATTCGCAGATGGAAGATCTTATTTTTGAAGAGCCTGAAGGTCCATTGCATTAATAGAGAGCTTTAGCTTACCCTTATAAAAGGCCGTACACGTTAAGCAAAAAATTGTGGCATAATGTCATGCAATATTTGCTAAAGAAACGATTATGTCTAATTCAGAAAAACCTCTATTTACGCGCCATGAACATGCTTTAGAAAAAGTGGATGAGTCTTGCCCTGAATGTGGCAGCGAATTGCAAATAAAACGAGGTAAGTCAGGGGCTTTTTTGGGATGTAGCGCTTATCCTCAGTGTCATTATAGTAAGCCACTGTATGAACATGAACGTGTTGAAGATAAAATATTAGAAGGTAGTGAATGTCCTTTATGTCAACACTTGTTGGCAGTAAAACAAGGGCGTTATGGTATGTTTATCGGCTGTACTAATTATCCCAAATGCCATTATATTGAAGAAGAAAAACCAAAAGATGCTGGTGTAGCCTGCCCACAATGTAAAAAACAGGGTAAAAAAGGAGAGCTTAATAAAAAGACTAATCGCTTTGGTAAAGTTTTCTATGCTTGTGATCAATACCCTCAATGTAAGTATATCGTTAATTATCCTCCCGTTGCTAAAACATGCCCTCAGTGCTCATGGAGCATTTTAGTTAAACGTAGCATGGCCATGGGTGAGGTCTTAGTTTGCCCACAAAAGCAGTGTAATTATAAAGTTAACATTTAATTACAGCTTTTTATTCTTTGTGCGCTGCATTTCAAATTTATTTGCATATATAATAGCCGCAATTTTATTCAGCCAACTTAAATAGAGAGAAAATTATGTCTTCAACATTTGTTGCTATATTGATGGGATCAGACTCTGATCTACCTGTTATGCAAGCTACCTTAGATGTACTTAAGAAGTTTGATATTAACTATGAAGTACGTGTTCGTTCTGCACATCGCACACCTGATGCGGCAAAAGCTTATGTCAAAGATGCTGAAGAACGTGGTTGTAAAGTCTTTATTTGTGCTGCTGGTCTTGCTGCACATTTGGCGGGTGCTGTTGCAGGAATGACAACGCGCCCTGTTATTGGCGTTCCTGTTGATTGTGGTCCACTACAAGGACATGACGCATTATTGTCTACAGTGATGATGCCAGGTGGTATTCCTGTTGCGACTGTTGCCATTGGTAAAGCGGGTGCTAAAAATGCGGGTTACTTAGCGGCACAAATTTTAGGCGTAGCAGATCAAGCGATAGCCGATAAAGTAAAAGCTGAGCGTGTAGCAAATGCTGAAGCCTTATTAGCCAAAGATGATGCACTACAGGCGAAGTTATAACTAGTGTCAATCGTTACTATTGTTAACACCTTAAATCAGGGCGGTATTCTTGCTTATCCTACCGAAGGCGTTTTTGGTTTAGGGTGTGATCCAGATAATGAACAAGCTATTAAAAAATTACTTTCACTTAAACAGCGTTCAGTCAGTAAAGGGCTTATTCTTATAGCAGGTAATTATTCGCAATTATTATCCTATGTAGATGATTTAGCCATTCCACAAGATAAACGTTTTGCCGTGATGTCACGTTGGCCTGGTGCTATAACACAAATAGTACCAGCGAATAAAAATATTTCGCCTTTATTAACTGGTGCTTTTGAAACTATTGCCGTACGGGTAACAACACATCCTGATGTGATCAAAATTTGTAATGCTTTTAATAAGCCTTTGGTGTCAACCAGTGCAAATTTATCAGGGCAAACAGCGGCGACTACTTGGCAGCAAGTACAGCAACAGTTTGGTGAAAAAATTGATTATTTGCTACAAGGCAATACTTTAGGGCATACTCAGCCATCTACCATTATAAATGCCTTAACTGGAGAGGTTTTGCGCCCATGAGTAGTCAAACGACTAATATTCCTACAATTGCTCACGTTATTGAATACTTTAAAAACTTACAAGATACAATTTGTGCGGGCCTAGCTGAAGCCGATGGTGAAAAGAACTTCTTTGAAGATAATTGGCAAAGAGAGCAGGGTGGCGGTGGCCGTACGCGAGTACTGACTAACGGCGCTATTTTTGAACAAGCCGGTGTAAACTTCTCTCATGTTTTTGGGGATAAAATGCCTGCTTCTGCTACAGCTCATCGCCCAGAGCTTGAAGGTCGCACTTTTCAAGCTTGCGGTGTTTCACTCGTTATTCATCCTAAAAACCCTTATATACCAACAACACATGCGAACGTTCGCTTTTTTATTGCAGAAAAAGCAGGTGAAGATCCTGTTTGGTGGTTTGGCGGTGGTTTTGACTTAACACCATTTTATCCCTTTGATGATGATATTATTCATTGGCACCAAACCGCTAAAAACTTATGTGAACCCTTTGGTAATAAGGTATATAAAGACTATAAAGCATGGTGTGATCGTTATTTTTACTTAAAACATCGTGATGAAACGCGTGGTGTTGGCGGTTTATTTTTTGATGATCTTAACCACTGGGGCTTTGAGAAAAGTTTTGCTTTTACCCAAGCGGTTGGTGATCACTTTTTACAAGCCTATTTACCTATTGTTGCTAATCGCAAAGCAATGGAGTATGGAAAAAGAGAACGAGATTTTCAGCTTTATCGTCGTGGCCGCTATGTCGAATTTAATCTAGTCTATGATCGCGGTACTTTATTTGGTTTACAAACAGGGGGAAGAACAGAATCTATTTTAATGTCGATGCCTCCTTTAGCACGCTGGCAATATAACTATCAGGCTGAAGCTAATTCACCCGAAGCAATGCTCAGTCGATATCTGGTTCCTCAAGACTGGCTTAATGTGATATAAGTCAAAATAACATTGATAAAAGCTAATAAAAATAACAAGATAAGGTATTTTTATTGCGGTAAGTCAATTTTTAAAAAGAGGGTTTTCTTTATAATAACCTTAGTTTTCAAAAGGAATAATATTATGAAAAAAACACTCTTAACTCTCGCATTATTATCTAGCTTTTCAACCATCACTTTTGCCAATCAAGCGGGTGATTTTATGATCCGTGGTGGGCTTACCAACGTAAACCCAGACAGCAGTAAAGCTGCTGTTGTTGTTGATGGAGCCGATTCTGGTTTAAAAGCCTCGGTTGAAGACAATACTCAATTAGGGCTCAATTTTGTTTACTTTTACAGTGATAATTGGGCAGTAGAATTACTTGCCGCAACCCCTTTTAAACATGATATAACCCTGTATTCTGATGCAGGTGAAAGCAAATTAGCAGATACTTATCAATTACCTCCAACCTTAAGTGCATTATACTATTTCGATACTAATTCAGCTGTTAAACCCTACGTTGGTGTTGGTTTAAATTACACTATTTTCTTTGATGATAGTTTTACAAAAACCTATAAAGATGCAGGCTTTAGTGATTTAGATTTAAGCGGTTCTTTTGGCTATGCATTGCAAGTAGGAGCTGATTATCAACTAGATAAACACTGGTCGTTAAACACTTCTGTACGTTATATTGATATCAGCACAGATGCTGATTTTAAAGTAGGAGGCAGCACTAAAGGAACCGTTACTGTTGATGTTGACCCTATTGTCTTTTCTTTAATGGTTGGCTATACCTTTTAAGCTTAATAAAAACAAGTAAAGCCGCAAGTGCGGCTTTACTACTTGCAAACTTTAATGGTTCAGTTAATCTGTAAATAATTTAATTTGCAACTACAGATAGCTATGGATCAATACTGTGTTTTTGGTAATCCTATAGAACAATCACGTTCACCTTTTATACATCAACAATTTGCTTTACAAACAGGGCAGAAGCTAAGCTACCAAGCACAGCTCGTTGCGCTTGATAAATTTGAAACTGCCGTGACAACATTTATACAACAAGGTGGTAAAGGTGCTAATGTTACGGTTCCTTTTAAAGAGCAAGCATTACAGCTTTGCGATCAAGTTTCTGAACGTGCAAAGCAAGCCGGAGCAGTAAATACCTTATCTTTTTCTGATCATCAAATTATTGGTGATAATACTGATGGTATTGGGCTGGTTGCTGATTTAAAAAGTCATCAGGTTACTTTAAATAACCAGCGTATATTACTTATCGGTGCGGGAGGCGCAGCGAAAGGGGTTGTACTTCCATTACTTGCAGAAAAACCATCTGTTTTGGTTATTGCAAATCGAACACTCAATAAAGCAGAAGCTATTATTGCTCAACATAATAATGATCGCTTATGTGCAAAAAGCTATACTCAACTATCACCAAGCTCTTTTGATTTGATCATTAATGCTACTTCAGCCAGCTTATCTGGTTTTGTTCCTGCTATTCCTGCTGAGGTTATCCATAATAATACGGTTTGTTACGATATGGTGTACCAACAAGAAGCTACTGTATTTTTACAATGGGCTAAACAGCAAGGGGCTCGTAAAATAATTGATGGTTTAGGTATGTTAGTAAAACAGGCGGCTGAAAGTTTTTATCTTTGGCGAGGGGTTAAACCTCAAACCGATGAGGTGTTAACCCAATTGAGAAAAGCATTAACAGACTCAGGTAGATAAGTAATCATTTTTTAATTCAACATAATTAAGAGCTGATAGTTTTAAAAAAGCACTTTCAGCTTCAGTTAAAGGCCTTATTTGCTTAACAGGGTTACCGACATAAAGGTAACCACTTGCTAAAGTTTTATTGGGTGGAACTAAAGCACCAGCACCAATAAACACATCACTTTCAACTGTTGCACCATCCATAATAATAGCGCCCATACCTACTAAAATACGATCACCTAAAATACAACCATGTAACATACACTTATGCCCCACGGTGACATCATCACCTATAACTAAAGGATAACCATTAGGATGTTGATTACTTTTACGTGTTACATGTAATACCGTACCGTCTTGTATATTGGTACGAGCACCTATTTTTATGGTATTAACATCACCTCGTGCAGCCACTAAAGGCCAAATGCTAACATCATCGGCTAAACTAATATCACCAACCAACACTGCAGACTCATCAACATAAATGTTATTTCCTAAAGAAGGTGCTTTGTTTTGATAAGCTCTAAGACTTGAAGTTTTCATATTAATACCTAGGTTATATGGCAGTAGTGTATGTTTAATACTAGCAAAAAAGTTTCATTAAAAGCTATTAAATAGGCAACACTATATTATGCTTAAATTTAAGCATAACAGCCAATAAAACAGCAGAATGTACAAAAACAAGGCAAACGATTCAAAATAGTAAAATAAATCCAAAAAGAAGTTGACGCTAAGGCAAAAATGTCTAAAATGCGCATCCAGTTTCCAAGGGCAACCCAAGAGACTATTACCTACAGGATGTAGGGTATTAAGCAAACTCAGGAGCAG
>WFQC01000166.1 GCA_015487235.1 Alteromonadaceae bacterium | reverse complement strand
CTTAGGTGCATGGCAATTAATGAAAAACCATGCAACGGCCATTGAAAACATCCATATTTCAGATCGTGGTCATTATGGCAAAGCTCGCTTATCTGCTAAAGATTATCGTGTAAAAGCGCTAGGTTTTGTTATTGAAATGTCAGTGATCGGCAAAGCCTTATATCAATGTTTAGCCGCTTATAAACAACAAATAACCTGGTTTACTCCCGACAGTGTTGATGCCATTAAATGGCAAGCCGAACAAGTACAAGTTACCTTAACTTCAGGTAAAAAACTGACCAGTAAATTACTGCTTGCTTGCGACGGCGCACAATCTAGATGTCGTCAATTAGCTCAGATAGAAAGCAGTGTGAGTGATTACCAACAAGCGGCGTTAATTGCCAATGTAACTTGTCAGCATCCGCATTTAGGAAAAGCATTTGAGCGTTTTACTGAATATGGTCCGATTGCACTATTACCCATGTCGTCCTACGGCATAAATAACTGCAATTCAAAAGGCCGCTGTTCGTTAGTCTGGACATTACCACCAGCACAAGCTCAACACATAGCAACCCTAAGTGATGATGACTTTAAACAAGCCTTAACTGAAAATTTTGGCACATGGCTCGGAAATATTGAAACCGTCGGAAAACGCGACATTTATCCTTTAAAATTAGTACAAGCAAAAACACAGATTTATCATCGTATGGCGTTAATTGGTAATGCATCGCACACTATTCACCCTATTGCTGGGCAGGGCTTTAATTTAGGGGTGCGCGATGTAAAACAGTTAGCGGAACTAATCGCCGAGCAATTATCGCAAAAAGAAAGTGATTTGGGGTCTTGGCAGCTATTACAGCAATATCAACAACAACGCGCTAAAGACTTACAACAAGTTATCGGCTTAACCGACTCATTAGTCACTTTATTTTCAAATCAATTACCGCCTTTAGTGGTAGGACGAAATATCGGTTTGAAAGTGTTAAATTACTGTACACCATTAAAAAATGCCTTAGTACAAAAAACTATGGGTTATTAGGGCGTATTGTTTGAATAAACTAAACTAGCTACCGTCATCCTGACGAATATCAGGATCTAGGCATTTTAAAAAAGAGAAAAAGTAAAAAATATGCAAAAATTTGATCTGTTAATTGTGGGTGGCGGCATGGTGGGCTTAACACTGGCACTCGCCATTAGAAAAACGAGTGAATTAACCGTTGCTATTGTAGACACTTTACCTTTAAGTGAAATAACAACAGAGCCTGAGGTTAGGGTAAGTGCTATTAATATTGCCAGCCAGCAAATTTTTACTAATTTAGATGTTTGGCCACTTATTGAAAACCAACGCTTGCAAGCCTATCAACACATGCATATTTGGGATAAACATGGTTACGGTAAATTAGACTTTTCTATAAATGATGTAGCTGAAACCAACTTAGGCTGGATAATCGAAAATGCTGTTATTCGCCGTGCGTTATGGCAAAAAGCTCAAGATGATGAAGGTATTACCTTATTTACTGAGCAAAAATTAACTTCGTTAGGTATGGGTGAAACAGAAGTCTTTGCCAGCTTTGCACAAGGTTTACCTTTGTCAGCTAAATTAGTTGTTGGTGCTGATGGTGCTCACTCTTGGGTACGGGAGCAAATGGCAATGCCGATGACTTTTCAAGATTACGATCATCATGCCTTAGTCGCAACTGTTGAGGTGGCACAAGGTCATCAGAATACGGCATGGCAGGTATTTTTAGCTGATGGTCCTTTGGCTTTACTCCCTTTATATCAAGACAATTTATGCTCTATTGTTTGGTCTGCTTCTCCTGAAGAAAGCCAACGTTTAAAAAGCCTTTCAGCAGATGCCTTTAATAAAGAAATTACAGCTAAAAGCGATGGTAAGTTAGGACAAATAAAATTGCAAAGTGAACGCTTTAGTTTTCCACTAACCATGCGTTTAGCCCATGATTTTGTAAAAGATAAAGTTGTACTGGTAGGGGATGCAGCACATACTATTCACCCACTTGCTGGACAAGGTGTTAATTTAGGGCTGCTCGATGCAGCTGCTCTTGCTGAAATTTTAGTAGCACAACAAAGTAAGCATAAAGCTATTAATAACAGTATGGCATTAAATCAATATTCTCGTTGGCGTCGTAGTGAAGCCAGTGAAATGATCGCAGCAATGGCAAGTATTAAAACACTTTTTAGTGAGAAACCATTTAATTTACCCTCTGAGCCAGTAAAATTACTACGTGGTATTGGCATGTCATTATTAAATAATTTTTCGCCCGCCAAGAAGCTTATGATCAAACAAGCATTGGGTTATAAACCACATTTACCTGAATTAGCGCAAAAGCAAGACATTTTAGCTGAAATATAACCAAGCATTGGGCACTTGTTCAGTGTAATAACGTTAAATAATAAGCTTTACACAGTACAAGAAAATAACATGATATGGTAGTAGCTCTGTATCATTTAATAACTTTTTGCTAAAATGGCGTGCTTCTCTGTCCTTATCACCTGTAACTAACAACTAGGCAAATAATGAATATAGCTGAAGTTATTGCCCCGCTTATCTTTATTGCTAGTCTAGGCTATTTTTGTGCAAAAACTAAATGGCTAAGTAAAGTACAACTTGATGGATTAAGTAACTTTACTTTTAATATCACTATTCCTGTTTTTTTATTTTATAAAATGGCAACGGCTCAACTTGAGCATAATTTAAGCGTAGATTTTTTCCTTGCTTTTTATGTGCCTGTTTTAAGCTGTTATTTTATTGCTTGGCTTATTAATCAATATTTTCACCCTCAATGTAAAAGCAACTCAGCAGCATCTGCTGCTTTTGCTTTAGGTAGTAGCTATTCAAATAATGTTATTGTGGGTTTGCCTATTTTATTAATGCTTTACGGCGAGCAAGTAGTAGTATTGATTTTTGCCATTGTTACCTTTCATAGTGCGTTATTATTTACCTTAACGAGTTTGTTAAATAGAGAAAAGGCTACAACAAGCTGGTTAAAATCACTAGTTAATACCTTTAATAATCCCTTACTTATTAGTATTTTTGCCGGTGTTTTGTTTAACTTATTATCTGTTAGCTTACCGCATTTTATTGATGAAAGCTTACAGCTTTTAGGAAAACCCGCTATTACGCTAGCCTTATTTATATTAGGCTCGTCTTTAGCTTTTTATTCATTAAAAACTGCCTTTCACTGGGTTGTTATTAGTACTCTAATTAAGCTGTTATTACTGCCCACTTTGGTTTACCTAAGTGCTAAAGAGCTTTTTCATTTAACGACTATACAGTTAAATATTTTGGTTATTTTAAGCGCTTGTCCAACAGGTGTGAATGCGTATTTGGTTGCAAAGAATTTTACTTACCATGAAAAAACTGTCGCTAGTACCGTTGTAGTAACAACGATATTAGCGACAATAAGTTTACCTTTATGGTTATGGTTTTTAAGCACTTAGCAAGCACCTAAAAGTTGATACTATACCCATGATACTTCAAGATGCGAGTTTCAGGATGCCTGAGCGATTCATGGTCAAGGCGCATCTTTTTATTAATGGTGTTCCCTTAAAAATAGATGCAACGAAGAGCATGATTTGCTCAGGTATCCCTGTAGGGCTGGTTTATAAACGCTTTATGCTACGTTATTGATTTCGACAAGGGAACAACCATTCTCTTCAATCAATGCCTTGCCTAAAAGCGTTTCTAATTCCAGCTGAATCCTGTATCTTGAGGTAGCATGGGTATAAAAGCTAAAATATCAAACAAACCGTTGTAAAAATATACTCCAATATCAACACACGCTAATTATTTTCAGGCTCTAAACCATCAATCGTAACTCCTGCTAAACCACCCATCCCCGTTTGATCATTACTGCGTAATTTGATCATCAAGCGTAAATCATTAGGAGAGTCAGCATGATGTAAAGCATCTGCATAGTTAATTAAGCCACGCTCATAAAGTTTGAATAAAGCCTGATCAAAGGTTTGCATACCAAGCTCATTCGATTTTTCCATCACTTCTTTGATGCTACCTATATCACCTTTTTTGATCAGCTCTGCAATGTAGGGTGAATTCAGTAAAATCTCAATCGCGGCAACACGACCATTACCATCTTTTGTTGGGATCAACTGTTGAGCAACAATACCACGCAGGTTCAATGCTAAGTCAAACAATAACTTATCATGCTGATCAGCAGGAACAAGATGCATAATACGGTCTATGGCTTGGTTAGCATTATTAGCATGTAAAGTCGCAATACATAAATGCCCTGTTTCTGCAAAACTAAGCGCATGTTCCATAATTTCTCGGCTACGAATCTCACCAATTAAAATAACATCAGGTGCTTGGCGTAACGAACTTTTTAATGCTGCTTCAAATGATTCGGTATCTAAACCAACTTCACGCTGAGTGATCATACATTTGTCATGCTCATGCACAAATTCAACAGGGTCTTCAATAGTTAGAATGTGTCCTCGAGAATTACGGTTACGGTAACCAATTAAAGCCGCCATTGAGGTTGACTTACCCGTACCTGTACCCCCCACAAAAAGTACTAAGCCACGTTTTGACATCACCACATCTTTTAATACTGGTGGTAAGCCTAATTCTTCAGCATCAGGTATTTCTGTTACGATACGGCGAATAACCATACCCGCCATATCACGTTGCCAAAAGGCAGAGACCCTAAAGCGACCTATGCCGTCTATTGAAATAGCGTAATTACATTCTTTAGTTTCATCAAATTCTTTGCGCTGCTTATCATTCATGGGCGCATGTACTAAGGTCAAAGCCCCTTCTGCCGTTAATGCTTCTTCTTCTAAGGGAACAAGCTCACCGTTAATTTTGGCACTAACAGGCAATTTAGCCGACACAAAAAGATCAGAAGCTTTTTCATCTACCATTCTTCTGAGTAAATTTTCAAATTTCATCAAGTATTCCTCTTAAAAACCTGAAAATTGGTTTTTATCTGTCGCTTTCGATGCTGCATCTTGCTTAGTGATCATCCCTCGGTTAACAAGGTTTTGTAAACATTGATCCATCGTTTGCATACCATGTTGCATACCCGTTTGAATAGCCGAATACATTTGCGCTACCTTATCTTCACGGATCAAATTACGTATTGCTGGTACACCGATCATAATTTCATGAGCTGCAACACGACCACCTCCAACTTTTTTAACTAAGGTTTGTGAAATTACCGCACGTAACGACTCAGAAAGCATAGAGCGCACCATTGATTTTTCTTCCGCTGGAAAAACATCAATAATACGGTCAATGGTTTTAGGTGCTGAGGTGGTATGCAAAGTACCAAATACCAAGTGACCTGTTTCAGCAGCGGTCATCGCTAAACGTATGGTTTCAAGATCGCGCATCTCACCAACAAGAATAACATCAGGGTCTTCACGTAATGCCGAACGTAGAGCATTACTAAAGCTCAAGGTATCACGATGTACTTCCCGTTGGTTAATTAAGCACATTTTGTTTTCATGCACAAATTCGATTGGATCT
>WFQC01000165.1 GCA_015487235.1 Alteromonadaceae bacterium | reverse complement strand
TTAATTAACTCAGCTCGAAAATTACCCGAATTAGCTGCATGAGCATTGCTATAATAAGTGGCTTCATCGTATTGATTGCGATCGGCAATTTTAGGAATATCAGGGCAGTTGGTGCAAATGCCATCGGCAGGAGGTGTAGTGCCACCGCCTTCTATAGGTGTTCCTGCTTTGGGTAAAGGCTCATTGCCCGTACAAGTACTTTCTCCTGTGCAGCCTAAACCATCGGCAGTATCTTTAGCAAAGCCTTGCCATTCATTTTCAGGAAGAAAAGCATCATCTTGTACAGTATCACCTTGGGTAATGGTACTTAAACGACGTAAGGTATGATCTTTGGTTGATAAATCGCCACTACCCCAATTTTTACCTGGGTCAAAACCTACTTGACCAAAAACATCTACAACACCTGCATTGTTTGACAAAACGATTGCATCGTCACCATTGAAGTTGATGGCACCTTGCGTATCAGCTAAACCTTGTGGTGCTGCCTTTTTAAACGCGTCTGTTGCGTTGGGGTTATAAACAACCAAACTTGAATTTGGCACAAGTAAACCTTGTAACAAGAGTTCAGCCGTTGTAGTTGTTTTACCATTTGAATAAAGACTTAATTTGTAGCCTTCTACGGCTAAATCTACATTCTCACTACCAGTATTTGATATTTCAATAACTTTATTATTTGAACCACCTTCAACGTATTCACTAATAAGTACATTGGCGTGGCTTGGCAATAGGCTAAAAGCAAGTAGTGCCGTGAGTGATTTTAATTTCACTTTTATTTCCTTGTAATGATTTTATATACTTATAACCAATTGGTTGGTTTTTAGTCTTTAAAAACGACCCTTATCGCAAGCGTAAAATAGCTATACCTTTTTATATTGATAATAAAAATAAAAACCTGACTAATTGGTAAATTTACTAATTTCTGGCGCAGAATAATGCCAGATATAGGGATTATCAAGTATATTTTTTACATTTTTTTAACGCTTAGGTGAAGAAAATATGAAATAGTGATAACAAAGTAGATTTAAGGTGAATAGTGGCCATTTTATGAGGTGGTTTTATTAAAGTGCCTCGATCTATTTATCAACAAAATAATAGGATTTATTTTAGCGTATGTAATTTACAAAATTTAAGAATACCGCTAAAGTTAAGCATAATATTAGAATACTATGATTTATCTTAACTTATTATGCAGAAAGTAATTTTATCTTTTCTGGGCTGTTTATCTTTATCTGTATGGGCAGAAGAGAGCAATATTGAGCCAGTTGATTTTTCCTATTCAAATTGGGATATTTCTGGCTATATAAAAGTGCTAGCGGATATTCCAACCGATGGTCGTGATGCAGAGGTTGAACTAGATGATCTCAGTATTTATATCTCTGGTAATGTCAATCAATGGATTAACCCTTTTGTTGAAGCTGAATATTTTTCAGGCACTATTTGGCAAAAAGATGGTAATAATGATTTTACCGATGGTGAATTTATTTTTGAGCGCTTATATAACGACTTTAAGCTCAGTCATCGTTCTCGGTTACGTGTGGGTAAATTTTTAGCACCTGTAGGTTACTGGAATTTAATTCATGCCGCCCCGTTGGTTTGGACTATTAATCGTCCAGCAAGCTCTACTTACAGTTATTCTAATTATGTTACTGGGGTTGAATACGGCTATGTGTTAGATGATTATTTAGGCAGCCGTTTTGACGTTTATGTTCAGCTTAATGATGAATTTGATCCTAAGCCCTATAAACAGCATCCTCGTCGATATGACAAACTGCTTGGTGGTAGTTGGACACTTGCAGATAATTTAGATTCACGTTCATCTATTGATTTTCAATATGCTGAAGTTGAAAACTCAAATACAACACGAACCACTTTAAGTATTCAAAAAATTTGGTATTTTGATCAATGGGACGTAGATGCTCAACTTATTTATACCAAAATTAACATGGGCAATACGACGAAACTGTCTAATAATGCTGCAAAAATGAAAGGAGAATTAGACAATAGTTGGGATGGTGGTGGTTATATTCAAACCCGCTATCGCATTCACCCTAAATTTAATGTTTATGCTCGTGGTGAATATTTTCACTATGCGATAGAGCAAGACAATGGCAATAACTTTATTTTTGGTGGTCGTTATCTATTAGGTATATGGGGTAATATTAACCTTGAATATAAATGGGGTAATGGCACTAAATCAATAGATGATGATGGTATTAGTATTTCGTATAACGCGATGCTTAGGTGGTAATATGCGATTATTAATACAAAGTCTAATTTTTATTTTCTGTTTTTTCCCGATAATGAGTGTGCAAGGGAAAACACTGTATGTAATAGGGCACAAAGGCTCATTTGAAGCCGTTAATGATGCAAATTATTTTGCTGATTATTATTTATTAAAACGCAAAATAAGCCCCGTTGGTGAACGAGTTATCCCTGTTAATTTACCGTTAACAAACCCTATTCGCTCACAATTCTCTAGTGCTATTTTTGAGCATTCACCTGTTGCTTTGAGTGAATACTGGGATCGCATGTCGTTTAGGGGCTTGAGGCCGCCTGTTGTTCAACAGTCTGAACAAGCGGTTATTCTTTTTGTCAGTCGGGTCAAAGGGGCTATAGGTTATGTGAGTCAAAAGCCCGAAAATAATCCTAATATAGATATTTTGGGTGAAATAACACTGTGATCTCTTGGTATAAAAATTTAAGTTTACGCTGGCGCTTGTCACTGCTTATTACCAGTGTTGCTATTTATACTGCGATGACCATTGCTTTGGCGGTTTATTCTTTATGGACTGATCAAATTAGAACGCAAGTAAGCGATCGCTTACAACAAAATACAGAGTTAGCCGCTTACAGTATTAAGCAAGGCTTTGTTTATGAACACAATAATCTTAACGCTTGGGCGCAGCTTGACGTAATGATTGACTTGATCACTGATGATCTCGATAAACGTATTATTAATACCTTAAATTTATTGAAATTGAATTATCATTTACCAGGCGATCTTATTTTAGTTAATGACAAAAATAAAATCATTGCTAGCACTAATGTTAATATTAAACACGTAAATAATTTTGATGGTGAAATGCTTCTTAGTGGTGACTTAATTCATGATGGTCAAATTATTTCAAAAGTGCCTGTTTATCTTTCTATTTTACCCGATACGGTGTCTGGATATTTAATTTTAACCCACCCATGGCAAGATGTGGTACAACAGTTGGCAAAGCCATTAGAAGAGTTTTTAATTGTATACCAAGACAAGGTTTATCATTTTAATCAAAATGCTTTGCTACATAGCTCAAGCAAAGATGAAATAGATTTTAATGCCCTTTATTGGCTAATGGATGAAGAAGAAAAAATTCACTCTAAGCAAGTTAATCTCTTACATTTATCAAACTCAAGTGTCGATATTTATGGCATTGTAAGTAAAGATGCAGCCCTTGAACCTATTCAATCAACATTATCATTAATCGCTATTGTGACTTTATTACTGCTTATTCCTATTGCATTTATCAGTATTTGGAGCTCTAAGCGCTTTTTAAAACCAATTATTGACTTGCAGCAAACTGCAGAGCAAATAGCTGAGTCAGGCGATTTAAGTGTAACTATTAAGGTAAATAGTCGAGATGAAATAGGTCGCTTAGCAAGTATTTTAAATAAAATGACTCATAACTTGAAAGAGTCTTTTGAGAGAAATAAAAAAAGTAATGATGAATTACAACTACTTACCGAAACACTCGAAGTAAGAGTACAAGAAAGAACCAAAGAATTAAGCCAAGCGTTAGAAAAATTAAAAAATGCGCAAAGTCAATTGGTGCAATCTGAAAAAATGAGTAGTTTAGGTCAATTAGTTGCGGGTATTGCTCACGAATTAAATAATCCGATTAGTTCAGTTTATGTGAATACGCCGATCTTAAAGCAATATATTGATGATTTAGTCGCAATAATTGATTTTATTAATGGCTCTGATTGTGACAAACAAACAGTGCTCAAAAAATTAGATGATATAGATTTTGAATTTATTAAAGAAGATATTTTTGAGCTACTAAATGCCCAAGAAGACGCGGCTAAACGTATTCGAGATATTGTTCTATCGCTGCGCACTTTCTCGCGTCTAGATGAGGCTGAAATTAAGGCGATTGATTTAAACCAAGGTATTGATAATACTATTAATATATTACGTCATGAAATTAAACACCGTATTGAAATACACAAAGATTATCAGTTAGATCAAGCCGTTGAATGTTTTCCGGGTGAGGTTAATCAGGTTATTTTAAATATACTAGCCAATGCTGCACAGGCGATTGATGGTGAAGGAAATATTTGGATCTCAACCCGTTTAACTGACGATGAAATGGCACAAGTTACAATACGCGATGACGGTATAGGTTTACCACAAAGTGTTATTGATAAAATCTTTGATCCCTTTTTCACGACTAAACCTGTTGGCGTAGGTACAGGTCTAGGGTTAAGTATTTCTTATGGTATTATTGAAAAACATCATGGCCGTATAAAAGCTGAAAATGTATCACCTCACGGTGCTCAATTCACCATTGAAATACCAATAAAACAGAGTAAAGCCTCATGACCAATTCACCTAAATATACTGTCTTATTTGTAGATGATGAGCCTGATATTGTTGCCACCCTATATCGTTATTTTCGACGTGATTATCATTGTTTAAAAGCCACAAATGGCGCTCAAGCTATTGAAATTCTAGATAATAACCATGTTGATTTATTACTATGTGATCAGCGGATGCCTGAAGTTACGGGTGATCAAGTACTTGCCCATGCTTATAAGGTTCAGCCTGATAATATTCGCATGCTATTAACGGGCTATGCTGATTTTGAGTCATTAGTTAAATCGGTGAATAATGGCCACATGTATCGTTATATTGCTAAACCTTGGGATGTTGAAGAGTTAAAAATAACCTTAAAGCAAGCACTAGAAACCCTACAGTTACGTCGCGATTTAGTGCAAGCAAAACAACAGCTTGAATCGTCTTATCACAATGCTATTAATATGCTTTGTGTTGCATCAGAAGGCAAAGATGAAGACACCGCCAGCCATATTCAACGGGTACGTTATTATACGAAAGCACTGGCTAGCCTGTGTGGTTGTAGTGAGAAAGAAGCAGAACACATGGGTGCAATGAGTATTTTGCATGATATTGGTAAACTATTTGTGCCTGATGAGATACTGAAAAAGCCAGGGCCACTTACAGAAGATGAATGGGTTATTATGAAAAAACACCCTGAATACGGTGTAAAAATTCTAGGTGATGATGATTTTTATCAACAAGCAAAAGAAATATCATTAGGACATCATGAAAACTACGATGGCTCAGGTTATCCTAGTGGTTTGCAAGGTAAAAGTATTCCACTTTCAGCGCGTATTGTTAAACTTGCTGATGTTTTTGATGCACTAACTACGAAGCGCCCCTATAAAGACCCGTGGACAAATGAAGAAGCGATAGCTTTTATTAAAGAAAAGCAAGCTATTATGTTTGACCCTGATCTTGTTGAAAAAATGCTAGTGTTATTTAATGACGGAGTATTAAGCGATATTCAAACTCGTTTTCGTGATTAAGCCGTATATAAAAGCTTAAGGGTTTAAAGGAAGTTGCACATTTACACATAAACCAGAAAATTTGCTTGATAAGCTAAAGCTTATTTCGCCTTGGTAAAATTCAACAATGTCACTGACAATACCTAGCCCTAAACCATGGCCATCAATGCTTTCATCTAAACGAACGCCACGGGCTTGAATTTTAGTTAATGCTTTTTCTGCAATACCTTGGCCGTCGTCGCTAATGGTAATGTTGAGTACGTTTTTTTGCTGTTCTATGGTGATTTCTGCGGTTGATTTAGCCCATTTGCAGGCGTTATCCATTAAATTACCCAGTAATTCTAGCATGTCTTCGCGGTCAAATTGTGTGGTAGATAACAGGTTAACCTGCTTGCTAATATGTAAATTCTTTTCTCTATACATCATGGTTAGTGTGGTAATTAAATCGTCTAGATCTTCGTTAAAGTCAAAATAGCTATGTGACTTTAAATGACCTGCTAACCGAGCTTTGTTTAGAATTCTTTGTGTTAATTGTTTGGTATTTTGGCTTTGCTTTTGCAGTATTTTACTAATTTCTGGTAAGTTGTCTAAACGCTTATCTTGCGACAGTTGTTGTAATACCGTGAGAGGTTTTTTTAAGGCATGGGCAAGGTCTGATAACGCATTACGGTGGCGAGTTAAACGGTTTGCTAATGCTTTATGCAATTGATTTATAGCATCTTTTAGTGGGGTTAATTCAATAGGTGTTGGGGTTGTTAACGTGTTTATTTGGCCATTTTCTAGTTTTTTTAAATCTTGTTGTAACTGTTTTAAAGGCTGTAGCCCTTTTTTTAATACCCATATTTGTAGACTGATAAGCCCAAATAAAATAATAATGGCGGCTAAGGTAAATTGTTGTTTAAACGTTGCTATCGCTTGATTGATGGTTGAAATATCTTCAGCAATAGCAATAGTGATGGTTTTATTATCTTTTTTAAATTGACTCACTAAAAGTAATAAAGGCTGTTGCATTGGCCCTTGTATTTCAAGCTGTTGTGGTGATTGTAAATTTAATGTATTTAACTCAAAAGCAAGTTGTTGATCCCATAATGAGCGAGAATAAATAATCTTATCATTATAATAAATTTCGAAATAGTGACCTGAAAAGGGTTGCTGATAAATAGCCCCCGCGGCAATCAATTTAGTCTCTATTTTTGTTGGCTCTTTTATTACCAAGGCAAGTAGTGTTTCACTGTCATGGCTTAGTCTTGTATAAATATAGTCGTAAGTTAAATAACGAATACTTAGGTTGATCATTAGCCAAATTAAGGTAAAAGCGAGTATTAGGCTGAGTAATAGGCTGGTCGTTACCCGTTTTTGTAATGAATACTTCATTGGTTTACCTTAAAAACGTAACCTTGGCCTCGCCGAGTTTGAATACGATCTTTACCAATAATTTTTCTCAAGCGCTTTACATACACTTCAATAACATTACTGTCTTTGTCTGAATCAAAATCATAAACATGCTCTGTTAGTGTTGATTTTGACAGTATGGTTTCAGGGTGCATCATAAAATAACGCATTAAGCGAAATTCAACACCGGTTAACGCATGGCTAATACCATCGGGTGTGGTGATTGCTTGTTTACTTTGATTGAGTATTAACCCCGATTTTTCTAACTGTGCTGAAGGTGCTTTGTGATTACTGCGTTGTAAAATAGCGTTGATTCTTGCCAGTAATTCTTCAACATGAAAAGGCTTGCCTAAATAGTCATCTGCACCGGCTTTAAAACCCTCTAAACGTTCTAGCCAAGAATCTCGCGCGGTTAAAATAATAACAGGCGTATTAAGGTTATTTGCTCGCCAATGTTGTAATACCGTTAAACCACTGCGTTTAGGTAAGCCAAGATCGAGCACAATAATGTCGTATAATGCTTCATTGCCCAAATATTCAGCCTCAACACCATCATGAGCAATATCAACCGCATAACCTGCACGAATGAGATCTTTTTGTAGTGAATTTATAAGATCAAGATCATCCTCAACCAGCAATAGACGCATTCATTAATCTTCCTGTTTTTGTTGTATTAATTTACCGGTTTTAGCATCAAACAGGTATTCTGTCACAATACCCTGTTTATCGACCAATTCAATTTCATACACTAACCTTTGTTTTTTATGCTCTAGTTCAACCTCTATCACATTACCTTGTGCAATGGTTCGCAAGTTTTTCAATATTTCTTCAAGAGAGAGTATTTTGCCGGCTTTTACTAATGATCTTGCCTCATCGTGATCATCGGCGTAGGCGAGTGAAATTAATAGCGCCATGCTTGTTATTACGATTAAGAATAGTTTTTTAAACATAATACTCTCTCTTGTGCTTGCGATTATTTTAGCCTAGTTATCACGCATTATTAGGTAAAAAATTAGCACTTAATCATGCCAGTAACCGACGCCAGGAATGCTGACTTCATCTTCATTGAAAGCGCCTTTTTCAGCATTTAAATGACAAGCATTGCATTGGCTAAAACTGCCTACTTTAGGGTTAGCTATGACATACTTTTTCGGTATTTCATCATGTTTTCTAACAAAGTAGGGCGTTTGAGTGATCCGATCAACTGTTTTGTAGTTTATCATTGAACGGGCTATTTTTTTAGCGCGGTGATAATTAGATTTATCTGCCGCATTATTGACCAAATAATTGAGTATGTTTTGCTGGCTTTCAGGCAACAATTCAGCATTATCACCAAAATGTTCATCTAAATTTGTCATCACTTTACGCCATGATTTCTCTGGTAATAAGCCAGCAGGGTAAGCCATATGACAACTACCACATTCTTCTTGGTATTCACTATTATCTACGGGTTTTACGCCGCGGTATTTTACTTCGGCAAAATAATCGTCGTCATCAGAGTCATGACTAATAGCTGGTTGAGAAAAGAAAAAGCTGAGCGCTACAAGTGACAATGTCCCTGTAATTAATAATGTACCTAGTATTGATTTATTCATAGTATTCTCCTTTTAAAAGCGTTATAAACTTTTTAAATAAGCTAAAATGTCAGCTTGTTCTTGAGCATTACAAACTCTGCCCATGGTCCATTTGCAATTGCGATAAAACCATTTCTTTACTTTTTTACTATCACTGTATCGTGTTGGGTTTACAGACAGCGCCATAGCTTTAATAACTTTATTGGTTTTTACGTGTTTTCCTGCTTTGGTTAAATTACGACCATGGCAGCTCTCACAACTGCGCTGTTGATAGGGCGCTTTACCTTGATAGCTTTGTTGCCAAAGCTGTTTTCCTCGTTCAATATCTGCTGCTTGCGCAATACTGTGAGTTGCTGAAAATAATGTCAGTAACAGTATTAATAGTAATTTTTTCACGATAGGTTTCCTTGCTTTGGTTGATTATTTTACTGGTTGCTATCAATCTTTTTTTTGCCATTGATCATCGATTTAACAAGATTTTCTTTATGAATAAAGCTTTCAACTAACACCCCTGCAACATGGATAAAAACAAGGAATAAGGTGAAGTTAGCAAAAAACTCATGGAGTTCTTCAAAAGCATCTTCTAATACTGACCAATCACTTGATAGCAACGCAGCTAGAGGCCCTTGACCTTCTTCTATAGCAAATAAAAATAACCCGGTGGTGGTGGTTATAATGAGACTTAAAATCAATAAAAAGATCATTGCGCCGCCAGCAGGGTTATGGCCAAGGTAACGTTTAGCTTTAAAGGCAAAGGTGTCTTTTATAAAGCGAATGATCTCTTGTTTGGAATAGATAAAATCTGAAAATTTTGCGTGCTTAGTGCCGACAAATCCCCAAAAAATTCTTACTATTAATAAGCTGATAATGGTATAGCCAGCCCAAGTATGAATAGTTTGAAAATCATCTTCGGTAAAATAAGCCGTAAAAAAACTGATCACTAAAGCCCAGTGAAAAATACGTACTAATGGATCCCATACTGAGATCTCTTTCGTGAGTGTGTTGTGCTGAGTATTCATTAAATTACTCCGTTAAACTAAATCAATAAGTTGAATGATTGTGTTAACTTTAGCGGAGTAAACTGAATTGAAACTGAAAAATAATAAGAAAAGTAAAAAAGCCGTTTAAAGGTGGTATTTAGCTGTGCTCAAAAGGTGTATTAAATAATTCCATTTCGGTTGCGCTAACTTTTAACCAAGCTCCTTGCTGATACCAGTCACCTAATACTATGCGTTGAGCCGCGTGATTATTTGCCTGCAATAAGTGTTTAGCAGGACGATGTGTATGACCATGAATTAAAAGCTGAACCTGTGCTTGCTCAAGTTGATAAACAACTTCTTCTTCAGTAACATCCATAATATCGAGCGATTTGCTTTGTTTGGCTTGGGCACTTTTATGGCGATAATTAGCTGCTATTTTCTTACGCATTTTTAAAGGCAAACTTTTGATCATAAATTGCCACCACCATGAGCGCGATTTTTTGCGAAATTTTTGATAATCAATATCACGCGTGCATAATGTATCGCCATGCATAATCAGTGCTTTTTGACCAAATAAATCAACTACACAGCTTTCGGGTAATAACTGCATTCCTGCTTTTTGTGCGTATTTTTTACCTAATAAAAAATCACGGTTACCGTGAATAAAATAAATTTCTGTACCTGATAAACTTAGGGTTTTGAGTGCTTTTGCTATTTTGGCAACAAAAGGGCTATCGTCATCATCGCCCACCCAATACTCAAATAAGTCGCCGAGAATATAGAGCGTTTGGGCCTTTGGGGCTTCTGCCTGTAAGAAAGACAAAAAACAGGCCGTAATATCAGGCCTGTCTTCACTTAAATGTAAATCGGCAATAAAATAAATAAACAAGGCTTATTTATCACCTTCTTCATCAATGATCACTTTTTCAATAATTATTTCTTCTTTAGGTACATCATCATGAAAACCCATACGACCCGTTGGCACAGTAGTCATTTTATCCACAATATCCATGCCTTCAACCACTTCACCAAACACACAGTAGCCCCAACCTGCGGTTGATTCATTTTTATGATCTAAAAAATCATTATCATTTAAATTGATAAAAAACTGCGCAGAAGCCGAATGAGGATCATTAGTACGAGCCATCGCAATGGTGCCACGTTTATTACTTAAACCATTATTGGCTTCATTTTGAATAGACTCACGTGTTGTTTTTTCTGCCATGCCAGAAGCAAAGCCACCACCTTGCGCCATAAAACCTTTAATGACACGATGAAAGATAGTGCCGTCATAAAATCCTTCTTTGGCATATTTTACAAAGTTTTCAGCCGTAATCGGGGCTTTTTTAAAATCTAATTTAAGTTTTATATCGCCTAAGTTTGTTTTTAAGGTGATCATGGTTACCTTCCAGTCGTCATTAATAAATTAGTGCTATTGTAACCTATAGTTTGATAACTTTAAAATCAGCCTTAATAAAAATATTCCCTTCTGACTAGATGACCATCAGCATTGGTTAGGGTACAATTGCGCACAATTTTTACCGTTTAAATAAAAATAGGACAGCCTGCTTTATGTTACAAATTTACAATACTCTTAGCCGTAAAAAGGAAGTATTTACCCCAATAACGCCAGGTAAAGTAGGTTTGTATGTTTGTGGAATTACAATTTATGACCGCTGTCATATTGGTCATGCACGAACTTATGTCGCCTTTGATGTGGTGGCGCGCTATTTTAAGTACTTAGGTTATGAAGTTAAGCACGTACGCAATATTACTGATATTGATGACAAAATTATTAAACGAGCTAATGAAAATGGAGAACCTTATCAAGCATTGACTGCGCGTATGACCGAACAAATGTATCAAGATTTTGATGATCTCAATATTATGCGTCCTGATGTTGCACCGACAGTAACTGGACACATGAAAGAAATTATTGACTTAATTCAGCGTTTACTTGATAAAAAACATGCTTATGTTGCTGATAATGGTGACGTGTTATTTGATGTCGCCTCGTTCAAAGAATACGGTAAATTAAGTGGTCAAGACCTAGCAATGTTACAGGCTGGTTCACGTGTTGATGTTGAAGAAAGTAAGCATAACCCCCTTGATTTTGTCTTGTGGAAAATGGCAAAACCTGATGAACCTAGCTGGGATTCACCATGGGGTAAAGGTCGTCCGGGCTGGCATATTGAATGCTCTGCGATGAACTCTAAACATTTAGGTAGCCATTTTGATATTCATGGTGGCGGTAGCGATTTACAGTTTCCTCATCATGAAAATGAAATAGCGCAATCATGCTGTGCTTTTGATACGCCTTATGTGAATTACTGGATGCATGGCGGTATGGTGCAAGTCAATAAAGAGAAAATGTCTAAATCGTTAAATAATTTTTTTACACTACGCAGTGTGCTTGATGAATACGACGCAGAAACGGTACGCTTTTTCTTAACCTCAAGCCATTACCGTAGCCAGTTAAATTATTCTCAAGAAAATTTAGCGCAGGCAAGAGCAAGTATTGAACGTATTTATACGGCATTACGAGATATAACGCCTAAGCAAGTGCCGCTTGCAGAAAACCCTTTTGTAGCGCGTTTTGAGAAGGCTATGAATGATGATTTTAATTGCCCAGAAGCAATGTCGGTTATTTTTGAATTAGCCAAAGAAATTAATCGTGTTAAAAAAACACAAGCCGAAAAAGCCAGTGAACTTGCCTATATTTTAATTACCCTAGGGGGGGTGTTAGGTATTGCGCAGCAATCGCCTGATACGTTTTTTCAAGGCACTGAAACCACAACAGCTAATAATGACGAGAAAGCTCAGATTGAAGCCTTAATTACACAACGTAATCAAGCCAGAGCAGATAAAAATTGGGCTTTAGCTGATCAAGCGCGTGATAAATTAGCCGAAATGAATATTATTTTAGAAGATGGCCCTAATGGCACTACTTGGCGTAAAGGTTAGTTGCAATAAGTCATTATTTAAATGTAAATAAGTGAATGTGAAAAAAGCCAGTAACTGTAGCTAAGGTTAGATAACTGCATTTACTGGCTTTTTACTGTGTGTTGATTAATGTTTATTTTATTGTTCGACAGCAAGTGAACTTTTTTGCTGTTTACGGCGGTATTTTAGCACCAAAAATACAATATATAATTGAATAAAAGCTGTTAATAACTGCCCAAGAATAGACTGAATAGCATCGTATTTTTCGGTATAGAGATATAACGAAAAATTACCAATAGCAAAGGCAAACCATGTAGATGCTGAAACACCTTCAGCAGATTTATTTTTCAGTAAATAAACTAACTGGATCATGGTTGCAGCAGGAAAAATAACAGCAGGAATATAGCCAACAAATTCAATAAGGTTCATAACAGGCCTTTGTTTTATCACTTTTGCTTTGTTTGTTAATGTTTATTTATCGCCTACGTATTGGCAACAAAGTAAAAGTATTTATTACTAAAATAAAGGCTGTTAGTATAATGGAAGTTGTCACTTGTGTCAGCTTTTTATTGTGTACTGCTTAGTGGCTATATTTTTCACAAGCAATTAGGGTATTTTCAATCAGACTTGCAACCGTCATAGGACCAACGCCGCCGGGTACTGGTGTAATAAAAGCAGCATGCTGTTTAGCAACATCAAACGCTACATCTCCGACTAATTTTCCATTTTCTAGACGGTTAATACCCACATCAATCACAATAGCACCTTGTTTGATCCACTCACCGGGAATAAAGGCGGGTTTACCTACGGCAACTACAATTAGGTCAGCTTGGCGTACTTTGGCTTCTAAATTTTTTGTAAAACGATGTGTTGTGGTCACCGTACAACCAGCAAGCAACAATTCAAGCGTCATGGGCCTACCAACAATATTAGATGCACCTACAACTAAGGCATCTAAACCATGGGTTTTTACACCTGTAGAAGCAATTAAGCTCATAATACCTTTTGGCGTACAAGGGCGTAATCCCGGTAAACGTAATGCTAATTTACCCACATTTGATGGATGAAAGCCATCAACATCTTTTTTAGGGTTGATATGCTCAATAATTAAGTTAGCGTCGATATGAGCTGGTAAAGGTAATTGAACTAAAATGCCATCAACTTCATCATCATGGTTTAGTTCTTCAATTAAAGCTAATAAGGTTTGTTCTGAAGTTTCTTCTGGTAAGTCGTAAGAGCGTGATACAAAGCCAACTTCCTCACATGCTCTACGCTTGCTGCCTACATAAACTTGTGACGCAGGATCTAAACCAACCAAAATAACAGCTAACCCTGGGGCACGTTTTCCTTCACTAACACGTTGAGCAACTTTTTCTTTTACCGAAGTGCGAATTTGTTGTGCAATGGCTTTGCCATCAATTAATTGTGCTGTATTTTGTGTTGTCATAAGGCCAAAAATCTCGAGAATCGCTAAAGGTTGAAAAACGGTCGCTATTCTCGCATAAATTCATGTTAGGATCAGCACTGAATTATTTTTATTCTCGGTTTTTCGCTAGACACTGATGATGTAAAAATAAGCAATTAATTGGTAAATAGTTATTAATTGATATAAAACTAAGCGAACAGACTTTTTTTATAAAAAAATGTTTGACGAGGGTCGGTCAACTCGGTAATATCCGCACCCGTTGAAAGCAACAGTGTTTTTAACAAAAAAGTCGGTGATTAGCGCAGCTTGGTAGCGCACTTGGTTTGGGTCCAAGGGGTCGCAAGTTCGAATCTTGCATCACCGACCACTTTTAAATTAAACATTTAAAAGTAAAACTTGTTTATTAGTGATTGAATATTTGCTTATAAGTAAGTTAACCTCTGTAGGTAAATGTGCGCCCTTAGCTCAGCTGGATAGAGCAACGCCCTTCTAAGGCGTGGGTCGTAGGTTCGAATCCTACAGGGCGTGCCATACAGTGGTGGCTATAGCTCAGTTGGTAGAGCCCCGGATTGTGATTCCGGTTGTCGTGGGTTCAAGTCCCATTAGCCACCCCATTTTATCGGTGATTAGCGCAGCTTGGTAGCGCACTTGGTTTGGGTCCAAGGGGTCGCAAGTTCGAATCTTGCATCACCGACCACTCTTTTTTGTTAAAACTTACCGTAAAGTCATCATAAGCTATAGAGTTAGTTTAAGAACTTGCGAGGCAAGTCGACTAATTTGTCAGGAACAAATTAGCACGCACAAGGTGCGACCCGTAGGGCGAAGTACAGGATGTACGAAGTAATCTTGCATCACCGACCATTTTCTCTGTATTTTCTTTTAGCATCAACTTTCAATTTCCTGCTTACTTAATTAAATGTATTTAATTAATCTTGCATCATTTATTGCGATTAAAATGACAAAAAACCACTATTTTTTACCGCAATAAAAATTAATTGCTTGTTCTACTCGACTCTTGCGTAAAGCATAGATATAATTCTGCGTCATTATTTTAATCAGGACATCTTTTTTGGGATTTTCCGAGCTTGCTTAGCCCGCGTTAATGTAAGCTAAAGTAGAAATTCTTTTACAGGCAATCTTCTAAAAATAGATGCGTTATAAAAAGCGTAATAAGCGCTAAGTTTTGAGGTATATAAATGCAAGTTTCAGTTGAGACTATTGATGGTTTGGAGCGTCGTTTAACGATTACCGTTCCTGCCGAAACAGTAGATGTTGAAGTAAAAAATCGTCTTCGTCACATCGCCAAGACCCAACGTATCAACGGTTTCCGTCCTGGTAAAGTGCCACCGTCAGTTATTCAAAAACGCTATGGTAAAGGTGTTCGTCAAGAAGTGGCGGGCGAATTAATGCAGCGTAATTTTGTTGAAGCTATTGTTGCTGAAAAAATTAATCCTGCAGGACGTCCAGAATTTGTTGCTAAAAGCAATAATGATGGCGAGCCATTAGTTTTTGAGGCTACTTTTGAAGTTTATCCAGAAATTGAATTAAAAGACATTGAAAAAATTGAAGTAGAACGCCCTGTTGCAGAAGTAACAGACAAAGATTTAGATGAAATGTTTGTTACTTTACAAAAGCAACATCAAACATGGAAAGAAAACAAGCGTAAGTCTAAAAAAGGCGATAAGTTAACGATTGATTTTACTGGCCGTGTAGAGGGTGAAGAGTTTGAAGGTGGCAAAGCTGAAAACTTTGAACTTGAGTTAGGCTCAAATCGCATGATCCCAGGTTTCGAAAAAGAGATCATCGGTATGAAAGTGGGTGAAGAAAAAACTATTAAAGTTACTTTCCCAGAAGATTACCACGTTGAAAACTTAAAAGGTAAAGAAGCTGAGTTTGATATTGTGGTGAAGAAAACTGAAGGCCCAGTATTACCTGAAATTAACGAAGAATTTGCTAAGCTTTTTGGTATTGAAGAAGGTGGTGTAGAAGCGCTACGTGAAGAAGTTCGCAAAAATATGGAGCGTGAATTAACACAAGCACTGAAAGCAAAAGTTAAAGAGCAAGTTATTGACGGTTTATTAGCGGCAAATGATGTTGAATTACCTAAAGCCTTAGTCGCTCAAGAAGTTGACGTTTTACGCCAACAAGCTATGCAACGTTTTGCTGGCCAAATGGATCCTAAAAATATGCCAGAATTGCCTGCAGAAATGTTTACAGAGCAAGCTGAAAAACGTGTAAAAATTGGCTTATTATTAGGTGAAGTTATTAAGCAAAATGAGCTTAAAGTTGATGACCAAAAAGTTGACGAATTAATTGAATCTGCGGCATCGGCTTATGAAGATCCGCAAGAAGTGATCAACTATTATAAAAATAACCAAGAGTTATATCAGCAAATGCAAAATGTTGCTTTAGAAGAACAAGCAGTTGAATTTATCACTGAAAAAGCTAAAGTTACTGATAAAGAAACAACATTTAAAGACATCATGAATCCTGAAGCCAAATAAGCTTTGATTCTGTTGACATTGCTTTAAGCAATCGCTTAAATGGCTTATATGTTTCATATAAGCCATTTTTTATGTTTGTTTAACTTATACAGCTTAATTTCAACAAATGCTTGAAATAAATATAAGTTAACCTGATATAGTAAGAGCGGTTTTCCATTTATTGATAAAAGGATCATACATTGTTTACATCTTCTCAACATTTAAGCGGTATTAACCCAAATCTTTCTCAGCAAGAAATAGAGAGTGCTTTGGTGCCTATGGTTGTAGAACAAACAGCTAAAGGTGAACGCTCTTATGATATTTATTCGCGTTTATTAAAAGAACGCGTTATTTTTCTCTGTGGCCAAGTTGAAGACCATATGGCCAATTTAATTATTGCACAATTGCTTTTTTTAGAGTCTGAAAGCCCTGAGAAAGATATTTTTCTTTATATCAACTCACCGGGTGGTTCTGTTTCGGCGGGGTTGGCCATTTATGATACTATGCAGTTTATTAAGCCTGCTATTAGTACTGTTTGTATCGGGCAAGCGGCAAGTATGGGGGCTTTTTTATTATCGGGTGGCGAAAAGGGTAAACGTTATTGTTTACCAAATGCTCGCGTTATGATCCACCAACCATTAGGTGGTTTTCAAGGGCAAGCCTCTGACTTTGAGATTCATGCAAAAGAAATTTTGTATATTAAAGAGAAGTTAAATCGTTTAATGGCCGAGCACACTGGCCAGCCTTTTGAAAAAGTATCACAAGATACTGATCGTGATAATTTTTTAAGTGCTGAAGCCGCTGTTGAATATGGTTTAGTTGATGCCATATTAACAAAAAGAATCGACAAATAATTAGTCAGTATTGTGATCTTGGTATTTTGTGAAATACTAAGAGTATAAAAGAGTGCTTAGTTATACCAAGAGTAACAAAGTATTTAGAATTTAAGTTTTAGTTTAGAGGTACCGTATGACCGATATGCAAAAAGGTGACGGTGATAATGGCAAATTATTATATTGCTCGTTTTGTGGTAAAAGTCAGCATGAAGTTCGCAAGTTAATTGCGGGTCCTTCAGTGTTTATTTGTGATGAATGTGTTGAGCTATGTAATGATATTATTCGTGAAGAAATTCAAGAAATATCACCTAAGCATGACCATGACAAATTACCTTCGCCGATTGAGATCCGTGAAAGTTTAGATGACTACGTCATCGGTCAAGATCACGCGAAAAAAGTATTGGCTGTAGCTGTTTATAACCATTATAAGCGTTTACGTAATGGTGATGCGCACAATGGTGTAGAATTAGGTAAGAGTAATATTTTACTTATTGGTCCAACAGGTAGTGGTAAAACTTTATTGGCACAAACCTTAGCGCGTTTGCTTGATGTACCCTTTACCATGGCTGATGCTACTACGTTAACCGAAGCTGGGTACGTGGGTGAAGATGTTGAAAATATCATTCAAAAGTTGCTACAAAAATGTGACTACGATGTAGAAAAAGCTCAACGTGGCATTGTTTATATTGATGAAATAGATAAAATTTCACGTAAATCAGAAAACCCTTCAATTACGCGTGATGTATCGGGTGAAGGTGTTCAGCAAGCCTTATTAAAATTAATTGAAGGTACTATTGCTTCTGTGCCGCCGCAAGGTGGGCGTAAGCACCCACAACAAGAGTTTTTACAAGTAGATACGTCTAAAATTCTCTTTATTTGTGGTGGTGCTTTTGCTGGGCTAGATAAGGTGATTGAACAGCGTTGCCAAACAGGAACCGGTATTGGTTTTGGGGCTGAAGTTAAAGACAGCGACAGCAATAAAACCTTAACTGAGCGTTTTCAAGATGTTGAGCCTGAAGATTTAGTGAAATATGGTCTTATTCCTGAATTTATTGGGCGCTTGCCTGTGGTAGCAACACTGACAGAACTTGATGAAGATGCATTAATTCAAATACTACAAGAGCCTAAAAATGCTTTAACCAAGCAATTTGTTGCCTTGTTTGATATGGAAGGTGTTGAGCTTGAGTTTAGAAAAGATGCTTTACACGCCATAGCACGAAAAGCGATGGAAAGAAAAACAGGGGCTCGAGGCTTACGTTCTATTGTTGAAGGTGTTTTACTTGATACCATGTATGAACTACCATCAATGGAAAATGTTGCTAAGGTTGTTATTGATGAAGCCGTAATAAAGGGTGAGTCTAAGCCTATTATTATTTATCAAACCCAGCAAGACATGGCTGCATCTGAGTAGTTTTATTGACGAAACTATCATATATAAAAAGCCAAGCGAGTAATTCGTTTGGCTTTTTTTGTCTTTATCAGTTGAAAGACTTTTTACCATCCCCATATAGCTTTTATATTTTTAGCTTTTCATTTTTCCTAGAGAGTACTTACCCATGACTCAAGAACAAGCTGGCATTGTTGAAATTCCTGTTCTCGCATTACGAGATGTTGTGGTTTACCCACAAATGGTTATTCCTTTATTTGTAGGGCGTGAGAAATCAATTCGTAGTTTAGATTTGGCAATGGAAGGAGATAAACAAGTTTTTCTTATTGCGCAAAAAGATGCTTCAATTGATGACCCAAGTGCAGAAGATGTTTATTTCACTGGTACCATTGCCACTATTTTACAAATGCTAAAGTTACCCGATGGTACGGTCAAAGTACTCGTTGAAGGAGCTCGTCGTGCGGCTATTAAAGAATTTACCAAAACCGATGACTACTTTGCTGCTAATGTTGAATTACTACAAGCAGAGCCCGTTAA
Source organism: Alteromonadaceae bacterium (assembly GCA_015487235.1). Classification (GTDB taxonomy): domain Bacteria; phylum Pseudomonadota; class Gammaproteobacteria; order Enterobacterales; family Alteromonadaceae. Next base: position 31,655 of record WFQC01000165.1, on the reverse strand, counting down.
TGAAGATACTGAAGAAGTGTTAATTCGTTCAGCTATTGCCCAATTTGAGGGTTATGTAAAGTTAAACAAGAAAATTCCACCCGAGGTATTGACCTCTGTTTCTGGTATTGATGATGCAGAGCAGCTTGCCGATACCATGGCTGCACACATGCCTTTGAAACTTGCCGACAAGCAAAAAGTACTTGAAATCAACAACATTACTGAACGCCTCGAATATTTAATGGCGCTGATGGAAGGTGAAATAGACTTATTGCAAGTTGAGAAAAAAATTCGCACGCGCGTTAAAAAACAAATGGAAAAAAGTCAGCGTGAGTATTATCTCAATGAGCAGATGAAAGCGATTCAAAAAGAGCTAAATGACGGTAATGATGTTCCTGATGAAGTTGAGCAATTTACGCAGCGCATTAATGATGCTCATATGCCAAAAGAAGCGCAAGAAAAAACGCTAGCAGAGCTGCAAAAATTAAAAATGATGTCACCTATGTCTGCAGAAGCAACCGTTGTACGCAGTTACATTGACTGGATGCTTAATGTGCCATGGAAAAAACGCAGTAAACTGAAAAAGAATTTAGCCAGTGCAGAAAAAATTCTTGAGAAAGATCATTACGGTCTTGAAAAAGTAAAAGAGCGTATTTTAGAGTATTTAGCAGTACAGCAACGAGTGAATAAATTAAAAGGGCCAATATTGTGTCTTGTTGGACCTCCGGGGGTTGGTAAAACATCTTTAGGGCAATCTATTGCTAAAGCTACGGGGCGTAAATATGTTCGTATGGCATTAGGTGGTGTTCGAGATGAAGCGGAAATACGTGGTCATCGTCGTACATATATTGGTTCATTACCGGGTAAACTCATTCAAAAAATGGCCAAAGTAGGGGTGAAAAACCCGCTATTTTTGCTCGATGAAATTGACAAAATGTCATCAGATATGCGTGGTGATCCTGCCTCGGCCTTACTTGAAGTACTTGATCCTGAACAAAATAATAGCTTCAACGATCACTACTTGGAAGTTGACTATGATCTTTCAGACGTGATGTTTGTTGCAACTTCAAACAGTATGAATATTCCTGGCCCGTTACTCGATCGCATGGAAGTTATCCGTTTATCTGGCTATACCGAAGATGAAAAACTAAATATTGCCCGCCGACACCTAGTCGCTAAGCAAATAGAACGTAACGGCTTAAAGCAAGATGAAATTGAAATAGAAGATAGTGCCATTATTGGTATTATTCGTTATTACACTCGTGAAGCAGGTGTGCGTAGCCTTGAGCGTGAAATATCAAAATTATGCCGTAAAGCGGTTAAAAACATCTTATTAGATAAAAAACTGAAGAAAGTCACCATCAATCAAGATAATTTATCAGATTATCTAGGGGTGCAACGTTATGACTATGGCAAAGCTGATACGGAAAATCGTGTTGGGCTTGTTACTGGGCTTGCATGGACAGAAGTTGGTGGTGAGCTGTTAACCATTGAAACGGCATCAGTACCCGGTAAAGGCAAATTAACCTATACCGGTTCATTAGGTGATGTAATGCAAGAGTCTATTCAAGCAGCAATGACTGTGGTTCGTAGCCGAACAGAAAAACTGCGTATCAATGAAGATTTTTATGAAAAACGTGATATTCATGTGCATGTGCCAGAAGGCGCTACTCCTAAAGATGGCCCGAGTGCAGGTATTGGTATGTGTACTGCGTTAGTTTCAAGTTTAACAGGTAACCCTGTGCGAGCTGATGTCGCTATGACGGGTGAAATAACCTTGCGTGGTGAAGTACTTGCTATTGGCGGGCTAAAAGAAAAATTATTGGCAGCGCATCGTGGTGGTATTAAAACAGTGATTATTCCTCATGAAAATGAGCGCGATTTACAAGAAATTCCGGATAATGTGAAGGCTGATTTAGCCATTCATCCAGTAAAATGGATCGATGAAGTGCTAACTCTTGCCCTTGAGCAACCTCCTGAAAAGTGGCAAATTGAAGAAAAATCAGCCTAATTTAGCTAAAAAAGTGAGAAAAAAGCAAAATATTTGAAAAAAAAGTCAAATTTCGCTTTTCAAACGCTGAAACTGTGATAAGTTAACTACGCTAATAAGCTTGAGCCCCTTAGAACAAAGGGGCAGAGCAAATAATATTTTTAATATTGATTTCTTTAACACAGCGCTTGAAGTTCAAAAGGAAGCTTGCTATAAAAGTGTTTCTACAGAACGCTAACAATGATAGATAGCGCTGAATAATAACAAATGAAGGGGAAGACACTGTGAATAAGTCTCAACTAATCGAGAAAATTGCTGCTGGCGCTGATATTTCTAAAGCTGCGGCTGGTCGTGCACTAGATTCATTTATTGAAGCGGTTACTGATGAGTTAAAAGACGGCGGCCAAGTAGCATTGGTTGGTTTTGGTACTTTCTCTGTACGTGATCGTGCTGCACGTACAGGCCGTAATCCACAAACGGGTGCAACAATTGAGATTGCTGCTGCTAAGATCCCTGCGTTTAAAGCAGGTAAAGCATTAAAAGATGCTTGTAACGGCTAATACAATTTAATTGTCGTTGGTAAAAAACCACCTTTGCGGTGGTTTTTTCATTTTATAAATTCATCAAAGCTTCAAGCTGATGATTTATTCTGCTAAAATCTCGCAAAATTTTAATAATGTATTTACGTGCTCAATAAATTGTTTATTGGCGCGGTTTAAATCAATAAGCCTCTAAAAGAGAACAAGATGTTAGAAAATATTAGAGAAAACTCCCAAGGTACTATTGCAAAAGTTATTTTAGGATTAGTTATTTTAACCTTTGCTGTAGCTGGTATTGGTAGCTATACCAACTCGGTTGATACTTCGGTAGCAGAAGTTAATGGTGAGAAAATATCACTACAAACCTTTGAACAAGCCTATCAAGCTCAACGTCGTCGTATGCAACAGCAATTTGGTGAGATGTTTGACACATTGGCAGCCAATCCAGAATATATGGCCAATTTACGTAATAGCGTTCTAGAAAATTTAATTAATGAAAAATTATTAGATCAAAATGCGAATGAATTAGGTATACGCGTATCAGATGCTCGCTTAAAAGAAATTATTCGTAAAATGCCTGAATTTCAAGTTGACGGTAAATTTGATAATAACCGCTACTTAGCTGTTATTCAGCAATCAGGCTTTTTTCAATCATCAGACTTTCGTGATTACTTACGTACAGAAATGATCCGCCGCCAATTAACGCAAACCTTGGTTGCAACTGAATTTAGTACGCCTTACCAAGCTAATTTGCTGCAAAGTTTACAAAATCAATTACGAGATATTCGTTTTGCTGTTATTGGTGCTGCTCAATTTAAAGAAAAAGTTGAGGTATCAGACGATGAAGTAAAAACCTATTACCAAACTCACCAAGATCGTTTTCAAACACAAGAGCAGGTCAAGGTTGATTATATTGCCTTAAATGCAGATAAGTTAAGTAAAGGTATACAAATAACAGAAGATGATATCAAAAATTATTATCAAGAGAATATTGCACGTTATACCCAACCAGAGCAGCGCCGTATAGCGCATATTTTGATCGAGTTTGGTGATGATGAAGACGCTGCGAAAAAACAAGCAGAAGCCTTATTGGCCAAAATAAAGCAAGGAGAAGATTTTGCTAAACTTGCCCAAGAAAACTCGGCTGATACCTTAAGTGGTGAAAATGGGGGTGATCTAGATTGGATCGAGAAAGGCTCAATGGATGAAGCCTTTGATGAAGCTGCTTTTGCATTAAAAGAAGTTGGTGAAGTAAGTGATGTAGTTAAATCGAGCTTTGGCTTCCACCTGATTAAATTAACTGATTTAAAAGCAGAAAAAATTAAGCCTTTAGCCGAAGTTAAAGATGAATTAAAAGAAAAACTAGCGAAAGAAAAAGCCCAAGAAAAGTTTTTTGAATTACAACAACAATTGGCGCAGGTAAGTTTTGAATATCCAGATAGCTTAGATGATGCTGCAGGTGCAGTTAATGCAGAAGTACAAACATCTACATGGTTAAAACGTGCGGGTAACCCTGCTCCTTTTGACAATGCTAAGGTTATTGATGCTATTTTTTCTGACGTCGTACTGACAGAAGGTTTAAACTCTGACGTTATTGAAGTTAATGATAATTTAGCGATTGTAGTACGCTTAAATGAATATCAAGAAGCGAAAATTAAGCCATTATCAGAAGTAAAAGAGCAAATTAAAGCAATGCTAATCGCCGAAAAAGCGACCCAAGCAACCCAAGCTAAAGCTGATGAATTGTTAGCGGCATTAAAGTCGGCTACTCATGTTGATGAATTACTTTCTAGCGTTAATGCTCAGTTTGTTGAAAAATCTGCTGTTGCTCGTTTTGGCTCTGATGTTGATGCGGCTATTGTTAAAGCAGCTTTTGTATTACCGCACCCTGTTGAAGGTAAGGTATCAGCTTCAACGGTAACGCTTGCTAATGGTGATTTAGCGGTTGTACAAGTACAGGCGGTTACAGCGGGTGAAGCACAAGCAAACCCTAATGTGATGCAGCAGATAACTTCTCAGTTAGCGCAGTCAGCATACCAAAGCTATATTAATACCTTAAAAGCTGATGCGAAAATTATTCGCAAAGAAGTAAAAGCGCCAGCGAATACTTTTTAATTAAAGCAAATAACATAATACTCTTAAGGCTGCATTTGCCTCTCTCTTGATCACATTTCTTAATCAAGTTAATCAAGAGATTTGGCTGGCTCGTAGCCTTCAAGGATGGTTTGTAATTTAAACCATCCTTCCCAATGCATCTGGAAACTTGTTAAGCTCACAAGAATTTAAAACCTTTGAAGAAGCTAATAAATATGCAGCTCCTAAAGTCGACAATATTGATAAAGTTTGGTTGAGAGGAATAAATGTGCAAGATGGTGTAAATAACTATAGCTATTTGTATAAGCCATCTACATATTCATATAATCATCTGAATACTATACTTACTCATACTGAATCTGTGATGCGGGTATTATCCCATGAGACTTCTCACTTTCTTGGGTATTCTCATGGTATGAGTATGTCTATTCACGAAAAAATGATCATTCAATGTGCTAGAGGTGCAGGACCATGTTAAAGATATTTGCGATATTCTTAATGTTGAGTTCTTTATCTGTAATAGCTGATATTGCTCAGAATACATTTGCAAAGGTTTTACCATCAAACTTAGGTATTCATATTAAGGTTGGTGATGATGAAACTGGGAGGTACTCTTTAGCGGAAGTTGTTGTTGATGAAAGTCTTGTAAAATGTTTAAGTCTGAATGAAATTGGCATATATAGGGCGGATAATTTAAAGATTATTTCCTCGGCTAAAATAGGGGAAAGTACTAGTATCAAACGAAAAATGAAATTCTCTTACGCATTGAATGAAGAGGAATTAAATCAGAGTAGGCTAATGCTATTTTTTAACTATGTTAAAAATGAATCCGTTGAAAAAGAGCTAGACCAGTGGTGTCGTTCTATAGCTTACAGTGAGATAGTATTTGAATTGCCTAAAAAAATTAACAAGACATCCACTTTATTATTGATCGTTGAGGGCGTGAAATTAGTATCAAAAATTAAGGTGGTGTCTGCCTAAATTCTGGTGCAGGAGTAACCTCTAATATGTTTAAAGCTATTCAAATGAATCAGCCAATTAAAGTATCAAGTTACGGTAATGCTTATTTGTCAGCATACAGTGTCAATGCAGCACAAAATGAAGCGCAGGAGAACTAATGAGGTTAGTCTTAATAGTAGCAATGTTGTTATTAACTTCCTGCGCTGAAAATAGGAAGTACTTCACTGCGAGTGGGGTAATTAAATCAATATCTTGTAAAAATATTTGGAGATCTAGCAATGTTCTATTTATGACTGTTGCTGACGATGAAAATAATATTTTGCATGACTTTAAATCAAAGCTATGGCTTGTGGATTGCCAACAAGCATTAACAGTTTTAAAGGTTGGCAAAAGTATTAACTTTAGATATGAGAATTCAGGGACAAACGACACTGTTTTAGTATTTCTAAAAGTAAACACGATAACAATTGTAGATAAAACATAATAAAATCAATTAATTAACAAGAAACTTAATAACAAGACACCCACTTTATAATTCTTGAATTTATATAATGGTACAGGAAATACAATGGGTGTTATTTATGCCATCAATGATGTTAATACGCTTAAAAACTATTAAGTTGGGACAATTAAATCTGTGAACATCAAACTAGTATGTTTTTTATTTGGAACCGTCTTGTTTCTAGTTTTAGGAGTTAAGCAACTTTGGTTTACTGAACCTAGCAGCTATTTTACTAAAATAGAAAAAAAGCTAAATTGGTCTCTTTTACTATTGATAAGGTTCAATGTACGTCAAAGAATCGTACAAGTGATGTGCTTGAACTCGTAGCTAAGGAAAATGGGGTTTCACTATTTGCTCATATTGGTGGTGCTTTTAATTGTGCATTTGCTTTAAATAAACTAAAAGAAGGCGATTTGGTTAGCTCTCATATTAACGTGAATGCCGGAGAAATGATGTCTCTTAATATTAAGGGTGAGCAGCTATACAGCTTTGAGCAATATTTAGAAGAGAGAAAAGCAAACTTTGGAAATTATAGCGCAATTTATTTTGTAATAGCCTTTATGTTTATCATGCTTTTCATCAACGAGAAGCGGGAACGAAATGGTAATACATTAAATTAACCTCATATATGGTTATTAAGTTTAAGCGCTTAAGGTATTTTATTGTTTGTTTTTTGACTGTTCACGTGGATAATACATGTACTTTATAGGTTTTTTTAAAGTATTTATGAGTGGGAGTTTTGATGAGTTTTCGTTATTTAGGTTTGTTTGGGTTCCATTAATGATTATACCTGTTGGTATTTTGGTTTCTTTTTGGTATGCCGTCCATGAGCATAATCAGAAAAGAGATTAAAGTAATCAGTTGATATTTATTGAATCTAAAGCCCTGCAAGGGGCTTTTTATTGCGTGATGTATATTCTCTCTGTAATTTATCGTGACTAAATCACTTTTATTACGAACAAAATTCAATGGTAAAAGCACAATAGTTTTTAGCGCTTTAGATGAAAATATTGACTTATTAACAGCTTGCGGGTGTATTTATGTTTAGGGTTATTTAACACCTCAAGTGTTTTTCCTGATTCGAGCACTTGTCCCGCTTTAAGTACCATAATGTTGTCACTGAAATGCCTAACAATACCTAAATTATGTGAAATAAGTATGTAGGCTAAGCCCATTTTTTGCTGTAAATCGAGGAGTAAGTTTATCATTTGTGAGCGCAATGATGGGTCTAATGAAGCTAAGGCTTCATCTAAAATAATTACTTGAGGTTGTAAAATAATCGCACGAGCGAGTGAGATCCGTTGTTTTTGACCTCCAGAAAACATATGTGGATAAAAGTTCATATGATCAGTAAGCAAGCCGACCTGCTGTAATGTTGTTCTGATCAATTGGCTACGTTGCTCTGCATTTAGTTGAGTATTAAGTAATAGCGGTTCATCTAAAAGCTGTGCAATGGTTAAATTAGGGTTTAATGTTGTGCCAGAGTCTTGAAAGATCATGCGAATGTGTTGGCAGCGTTGCTTGAAATTTTCTTTAGCGAGCAATTGGCCATTTAATTGAATTTTTCCTGTTGTCGGTGGTTCAGCTCCAACGAGTAATTTTGCCAGGGTAGATTTTCCTGAGCCGGTTTCTCCGACAATGGCCAGTGTTTGATAAGATTCTAAAGTAAATGAAAGCGGTTCTAGCGCACTATAGACCTTACGATTTAGCCAGTAGTTTCTGTCTTTATAAGCTTTTGAGAGATCATTTACTTGCAATAAAGCCGCCATTTAATAGGTATCCTTTAATGAGTAATGACAATTGACTTGATGGCCATGATAATTAGTGGTTTTAGGTGCTTGTACACACTTTTTTTGTGCTCTAGGGCAACGAGGTCCTAAGCGACAACCAATAGGTAAATGTTGTAATACAGGAATACTTCCCGGTAAAGTCATTAATCGCGACTTAGGCGGTAGTTCAACATTGGCTTTAGGGCTACTATCAAGTAATGCTTTGGTGTAGGGATGATAGGGTGATTTAAATATTTGTTTTGTGGTACCCGCTTCAACAAATTGGCCGCTATACATAACGGTAATGGTATTTGTCCAGTGGGTTACATTCTCAAGATCATGGCTGATTAATAATATCGACATATTTTTAAGTTGGTTTAAGCTGGCCAGTAGCCGAAATATTTGCCCTTGGTTGGTACTTTCCATTGCTGCTGTTGGTTCATCAGCAATTAATAATAAAGGTTGTCGTGCTAAGGCAATGGCAATCATTACCCGTTGACAGAAGGCTTCAGTAAGTTGATGAGGGTAACTGTGATAGCATTTTAGGTGGTTTTTAATACCAACTTTATGCAGTAAATTGATAACAGCCAATTTACGTTGTTTACTGCGTTGCCAAAAATAGCCTGACAGTTGGCAATTAGGTACGGCTTCTTCTAATTGTTCACCAATGGTTGTGGTTGGGTCTAAACATGCCATAGGCTCTTGAAAGATCATAGCTACATCTTGAGTAATGATTTTTTTACGTTCTTGCCAAGGCAGGGCTAGTAAATCTATACCTCGCCAATGAAAGCGATCAGCATGTACTTTCCAGCGCTCATCTAAAATACCCATAATTGCTTGAGCAAGAATTGATTTACCCGAACCTGACTCGCCAACTAAACCGCGCACCTCGCCTTCTTTCATGGTTAGGCTGACACGGTCAACAGCTAGAATAGTGCCATTTTTAGTTTTTAACTCAATTGAAAGGTTTCGAATATCTAAAAGGTTCATTAGCTTTCCTTACGCTGTTGTATTGCATGGCGTAAGCCTTCTCCAACTAAATTGGTACTAAGCACAGAAAATAAAATGGCTAAACCCGGTAAATAGACGGTCCATGGGGCAATGTAAAATAAATCTAAGCCATTAAAAAGCATCGCTCCCCATTCAGGTAAAGGGCTTTGAGCACCTAAACCTAAAAAGCCTAAGGCGGCTATATCTAAAATCGCCGCAGATTGTGCGAGCGTTGCTTGCGTAATGATTTTCTCGATAATATTAGGAAAAACAGAGTAACGTAATATGCGCAGAGAATCTGCGCCATCTAAACGAGAAGCCAGTACATAATCTTTATTAAACTCTTCTTTGATAGCGTTATGGGTTATATGTATAAATTGTGGGATCATACTTAAGACGATTGCCCATAAAGTGTTGCTTAAACTTGGCCCTAAAATAGCGACAATAATAATGGCTAATAATAAGGTTGGAATTGATAAAATAACATCAAGAAAGTGATTAAAAATACTTGATTTAACGCCTTTAGTTAAAGCTGAAAGTGAGCCTAATAAAACACCAACTACCAGCGAGATTATTACCACAACAAAGCTTAGACCAAAGGTGAGTGATGCGCCGTGCATTAACCTTGATAACATGTCTCGGCCAAGGCTATCGGTGCCGAGTAAATAACTCACATCGCCTTGGGCGTCCCATGCGGGTGGTAGCAACAATAAATTTAAATTACTGTCGACTGAACTATGTGGTGCCAATAAAGGAGAAAAAATAGCAAGTACCACTAAAAATAGGTAGCCACTAAAGCCCAGCATGGCCACATTGGTTTGCTTAAAGTTGCTCCAAAGTTGGCGCAGGGGCGAAGGAAATTCTTCTTCTATATAGATTTTATCACGAGCCATGCTTATTTTCCCTTGCCAGTGGGTTTAAGGTGGCATAAATAAAGTCAGTTATAATATGCACAATAAAAATAAAACTTGAAAGCACTAACAAACCACTCTGAATTGCGGTGTAATCACGCTGATAAATGCTTTCAATTAACCAACGACCAATACCGGGCCAGTTAAAAATAACCTCGGTGATCATGGCAAAAGTTATAAGATGAGAAAATTGTAAGCCAATATGACGGATCATTTTAATCAATGCATTGCGAATTGCATGGCGATAAATTATTTGTGCATTAGTTAAGCCCTTGGTTTTAGCAGCTTTAATATAACTGGTTGCTAGTACTTCCATCATGGCGCTGCGAGCAAGTCGAATAAATACTGTCGCAGGCGCAATTGCAATAACACTGGCAGGCAAAATAATATGTGCTAATGCATTGTAGAATGCTTGCCACTTGTATTCACTGTTGCTGAGTAAAATATCAATAAATAAAAAGCCAGTAACATGTGGTATTTCAAATAATAAGCTGATATTTCCTGCTGAGGGCAGCCATGCTAACTGTATTGAAAAAATAAGAATTAAAAATAAGCCAAGCCAAAAAACAGGGATAGAATAACCGACAATAGCAAAACTTAGAATAATATTGTCAATAGCGCGTTTATGAAAAATAGCTGCTATAAAGCCAAGTGGTATACCTAAACTCATGGCCAAAATTAATGAGATAATACTTAATTCAATGGTGGCAGGTAACAGGTTTGCTATTTCATCACTAATAGGGAGCTGACTAGCCATTGAAATTCCCATATCACCCTGAAAAATACGCAATAAATAATGCCAATATTGACTAAAAAAAGACTCATGCATTGCATATTGTTGGCTTAATAAGGCTAATTCTTCTTGGCTAGCATTGACTTGCCCTGACAAGTTAATGATAGCATCACCAGGAAAAAAATAACTCAAACTAAATGACAGCAGCGACAGTAATAACATGGTAAAAAAGAATAGTGACAAGCGTCTAAAAGTAAACTGCAACATCTAGTTATCACCTTCTTGTTGCTGAGAAATTTTATTAATGTGAGAAAAATCTATCCCCCCGAAAGGTTGTAATATTTGTCCTTGAATATTTTTAAATCTGGCTTGATATCTTTTTGAATGAGCAATAGGGATCAAAGGGATCTCTTTATCAATAATAGTCAACGCTTTAGCATAATACTTTTTACGTTGATTGATATTGGTTGTGGCTAATGCTTTGCTGAGTAAATCATCATATTCTTTATTACACCAAAACGAACGATTTCCACCCGTTAATGTTGCTTCGCAGCTTAACAATGGTGTAAAAAAGTTATCAGGATCGGGGTGATCTGCTGACCAACCTAATAATACGGCATCGTGTTGTCCTAAAGCTAAACGCCGTAAAAAAGTATTCCACTCATAACTAATAATATTAACCTTAATACCAATATGAGCTAAATCTTCCTGAATGAGTTTTGCCATTTTTAAAGCATTAGGGTTATAAGCTCGTTGGATCGGCATTGCCCATAAATCGAGTTCAAAACCTTGTTGATATCCAGCTACTTCAAGTAATGATTTTGCTAATTGTCGCGAATACTCTTGTGAACTTGCTTTATTAGTATAAGCCCATGAGTTTTCAGGTAGTAAAGATTTTGCTAGCTGTGCTTTATCACCATAAATAATGTCAATAATGGCTTGAAAGTTAATCGCATGGGCAATTGCTTTACGTACCAGTAAATTATCTAAAGGCGGTTTTTTTACATTAAATCCTAAATAACCCACATTGTAAGAGGTTACTGAATCTAAAGTTAATTCAGGGTGTTCAATAATTTTTTGATGAGCAATCGGGTAACTAATAACATCGCATTCTTTGGCTAATAATTTAGTTAAACGCCCAGTATTAATGGGAGTTATATCGTAAACAAGTTGCTCAATTTCAACCGGGTGGCGCCAATAATTCTCATGGCGATAAAAGCGAATAAAAGAACCGCTGCGAAATTCTTTTAACTTATAAGGGCCTGAACCAATGGGCTGAGTGTCTATCAAGGTTTTATGGTGGCTTTTGATCAACTGTTCACCGTATTCGGCAGAAAGGATAATGGCAAAGTCAGTGGCTAAGTTGGTTAGAAAAGAACTGTCAGGTCTTTTTAAAATAAAGCGAACAGTGTAGTCATTAATCTTTTCAATACTTTCTACTAATTCTGTAAATTTTACCGTTTGAAAAAAAGGATATTTTCCACCAGAGACTTGATGAAATGGATGATTTTCATCGAGAATACGATTAAAGCTAAAAACCACATCGTCGGCGTTAAGGTGGCGTGTTGGGGTGAAATAGTCGGTGTGGTGAAAGGCTACGTCTTTGCGTAAATAAAAGGTAATTTTTTTACCATCTCGCGTAACATGCCATGACTTAGCTAATGAAGGAATAATACTGTTATCGTCGGTTTTAAAGGTGATTAACCTGTCGTAAAGTTGTTTTGAAGTGGCATCGATTGTTGTGCCAGAAGTGATTAATTGCGGATTAAATGTTTCAGGTGAGCCTTCAGAGCAATAAACGATACTTTTAGTATGAATAGAACCCGTATCTTGAGAGTCACAGCCTAGTAGCAATAAACAGCTTGATAGGCTCAACAATAATTTAACTGGCCAAAATTTTAAAAAGTGTAATATTTTCATACACATTGTTGCCCTTGTTTGGCATTATTCTGCATCATCACTTGTTTGACTTTCAAGCAAATTATATTTTTTTAGATAACCTCGTAATTGATGATAAGTCAAATTTAATGCATCAGCTGTTTTCTTTTGATTATATTGACAAGCCGCTAATGCCGAAGTGATCAATTCAATTTCATAGTTTTGCGATAAGTCTTTCAATGATACAGGAAAATTTATGTTATCGGTATGAGATTTTTCGCCAATTAACGTATTTGTTGGCTTGGTTTGTGATTCAACAGCTTCTTGATTGCTGACCTCATCAATAATAGTCTCTGTAGAAGTTTTTGGTGCTTTTATTCGGGTTGTTGGTCGATAGGGTGACTCGAAAGGATCAATCACTAAGTCATGCACTGGAATATGCGGATTATTATTACGGTAAACACTGCGCTCAACAACATTTTTAAGTTCTCGAATATTACCAGGCCAATGATATTCAAGTAGGGTGCGCTTGGCTTTTTCGGTAAAACCACTAAAAAGTTCAAATTCTAATTCACGAGCCATATTAATGGCAAAGTGTTCGGCCAGCATTAAAATGTCTTCAACACGCTCTCGTAAAGGTGGAAGTGTTATCACATCAAAAGCTAATCGATCAAGTAAATCAGCCCTAAATTCTCCAGAGTCAGCTAAAGCGGGTAAATCTTCATTTGTTGCAGCAATTAAGCGAGTATCGGTTTTTATTGTGCGAGAGCCACCAACCCGCTCAAATTCACCATATTCTACAACACGTAGCAGCTTTTCTTGGATCATGCTTGAAGTATTGGCGATTTCATCTAAAAATAAAGTGCCTTTATCAGCACGCTCAAAACGACCCTCATGGCGTTTAGCTGCTCCAGTAAAAGCACCACTGTCATAACCAAATAATTCGGTTTCTAATAAATTTTCATTTAATGCCGCACAATTTAATTTTAAATAGGTTTGATCCCAACGTTTTGATAAGTAATGTAACCGTGCTGCAACTAACTCTTTACCCGTTCCTCTTTCTCCAATAATCAATACGGGTTTTGACAACGGCGCAATGGCGGATATTTGCTCTAATACCTCGAGAAAACTATTGGCTTGTCCAATTAAATTATCTTGTTGTTGAAATCGTGCCATTCGGTTTATTATCCCTGTTCCTAAGTATTAGTATATTTCACTAACAAATAGTGTATTTCATTAATTGATATCTTTGAAGTTTTTTATTTGATTTATATAAGTTAAATAAAAACAATAAGATAACTATTTTTGCTAACTTGGCTTAAAAAATGAATGTTAACTTGTCAGAAACTAATACAAAGATTAATTATCACTAATAGAGGATGCTGTAATGGGTATTTTTTCAAGATTTACCGATATTATTAACTCTAATATCAATAACTTACTAGATAAAGCTGAAGACCCAGCCAAAATGGTGCGTTTAATTATTCAAGAAATGGAAGATACTTTAGTCGAAGTTCGTTCTACTTCAGCTAAGGCGCTTGCAGAGAAAAAAGAATTAATGCGGCAAGTAGAACGTTTTGAGCAAGAAGCAGCACAGTGGCAACAAAAAGCTGAATTAGCATTAAGTAAAGATCGTGAAGACTTAGCGCGAGCAGCATTACTTGAAAAGAAAAAATGTGTAGAAAATGCATCGGCATTACAAGAAGAATTGCACCATGTTGATGAACACATTAGTAAATTGCAAGATGAAGTGACGCAATTACAAGATAAGTTGTTAGATGCAAAAGCTCGCCAAAAATCAATTTTGTTGCGAGAAAAAACAGTCAACTCTCGTTTAAAAGTAAAACAGAATTTACATAGCACTAAGGTTAATGATGCCTTAACGCGTTTTGAACATTATGAACGAAAAATTGATGACTTAGAATCGCAAGTAGAAGCGTATGACTTAGGCAGTAAATCATTAGCAGACGAAATTGCAGAACTAGCAGAAGAAGATAAAATTAATGATGAACTCGCACAATTAAAAGCCAAATTGAGCAATTCAACAGCAACAAAAAATAAAAAGTCATAAGAGCTAAGGAGAATTGCGATGGATTTTGAATTTATTTTTGGTGTACCGTTAATTTTATTTTTAACGATTGTGGCACCTATTTGGTTGGTTTTACATTACCGTAGTAAAAAACAAATAAGTCAAGGGCTTACCGAAGAAGAGTACATGCAGCTCTCTGAATTATCTGAACTAGCAGACAAAATGGCTGATAGAATTAAAACCCTTGAAGCGATTTTAGATGCTGAATCTCCTGATTGGAGGAATAAGTTATGAGTAGTAAATCTCGTGGCGAGTTATACCGAGACCCGAGTCGCGCTAAAATTGGTGGTGTTTGTGCAGGGCTAGCAGACTATTTGGGCTGGGAAGCATGGTTAGTACGTATTTTAGTGGTGTCAGGGGTTTTATTTGGTATGCCATTTTTGGTGATGATTTATATTGCGGCTTGGTTTATTTTAGATAAAAAGCCTAAAAACTTGCAAAGACAAGACAATTATAACCAGCAAGCCCCTGAACAAAATAATGATAGAGCAGGTTTTGATAGCTCAATAAAAGTAAAAGCTCGTATTTGGCAAGCAGGTGAGCCACCCAAACAAGCTTTTCACGATATTCGTCGTAAATTTAATGCCTTAGAAAAAGAATTACGAAAAATAGAGCAGTATGTCACCTCTACAGAATTTACAATATCAAGAGAAATCAATAAGCTATAAGGTTGTATTCTAGGCTGTTATCTGTTTGTAAAACAAGCTATTATCTCATTAGCAAGCTTTTATAATAAAATATTTATGGCATTTATCTCTCAAGAAAATTTAACTAAAGCCAAACACAAGGCGTTAGGTATTGTTAACCGCGTTATTGATCAACAAGTGAATCTTGCGGTAACGGGGTTAAGTCGTAGCGGTAAAACGGCTTTTATTACCTCATTAATTAATCAACTTATTAATGAAAATAGTCATGGGCAACTGACTTTTTTTGATGTAGTACAAGAAGGGCGTTTTATTGCGGCTAAAAGAGTACCGCAAAAACACTTCCATATTCGTCGTTTTAACTATGATGATGCGATAAAAAATCTTGAACAAAGCGAACCGCAATGGCCAGCACCAACAACAGGTATTAGTGAATTGCGTTTAGCTATTCGTTATCGCCCTAAGTCGTCAATATTGAAGTATTTTGATGAAATGGCAACCTTATATCTTGATATTACCGATTATCCGGGTGAATGGTTACTTGATTTGCCTATGCTGAATCAAACGTATGAAGAATGGTCAGAGCAAACCCGCGTGTTGCTTGAACAAGCACCACGTTATGAGTTAGCTAAAGGCTTTATTGAGCGCGTTAAGCAATTAGACCCACTACAAAGTGCTGATGAGAATTTACTTAAAGATCTTGCTAATCAATACACTGAATTATTACATTACTTTAGAGAAACGCTTGGTTTATCAATAATTCAACCTGGGCGTTTTATTTTACCGGGTGAATTGCAAGATGCGCCTATTTTACAATTTATCCCTTACCTTAATTTTGCCAATATAGACGGTAATGTATATCAAAATGCTAGTGAAGAATCGCTTATAGGTATGCTAAGAGCTCGCTTTATTGAATATAAAGAGCGCGTTGTACGCCATTTTTATCAAGAGCATTTTTTACGCTTTGATCGACAAATTGTGCTAGCCGATTGTTTGTCGCCATTAAATAAAGGCGCTGATAGTTTTGCTGATTTACAAAACGCGATAAGTTTGATCATGGAGAGTTTTAATTATGGTAAATCAGGATTATTTACGCGTTTATTTTCACCCAAAATAGACAAGCTCATGTTTGCTGCCACCAAAGCTGATCATATTACTCCCGATCAACATCATAATTTAGTCTCACTGTTAAATCAGTTAATTTATCCGACCAAGCAAGAGCTTAATTTTAATAACTTAACGATGAAAGCGGTTGCTTTAGCAGCAGTAAAAGCAACTGATGCGGGCAAAGCTCAATATCAAGGAAAAACAATGCCTGTTATTAAAGGTGTTCGACTTGATAATCGCAAACTTTTAACGCTTTTTCCTGGTGTTGTGCCTGCTAAAATACCCGATAATAATTTTTGGCAAAAACATCCTTTTCAATTTATTGAGTTTGCCCCCAAAGAAAAAACTGATCAATGCCAGCCTTTACCTCACTTACGTTTAGATCAGGTATTGCAATTTCTACTCGGAGATAAAATGAAATGAGTGAGAGTAAAAAAACATATCAGCAACAAATTTTATTTGAAGAATCAGTAGAGAATGCTCATACCATAACAACGGATGAACAGCAGCAAGTTATTGTTCATAATGATGATTATCAAGCTGATGAAAGTATGGCACTTGTGGCGGTAGATGAGGCCTTTGAACAAACACTTGCAAAGCAAGAAAAGCCTCGTTGGTTATGGCGCATATTAATGAGTTTATTTGCTGTGCTTATTGTTGTGGAAGGTGTTGATTATTTTACCGTAGGCTTTATTGAGTCACCCATAACGACCAGTATTGTTGCTGCTATTGTGTTTATTATTGCTATAGTGGCTGGTAGTGTTATTTTTCGAGAAATAAACAGCTTACGACAGCTAAGACAGCAAAAAACTATTCAGCAACAAGCATTAGCTTTGCTTACTCGTGATGAACATAGCGAGCATGATGTTAGCGCAATGGATGCACTAACATTGTGTAAAAAAATGCAGCAAAGTTTAGCCTGTGATCTTAACGAAGATGTGGCAAACCTATGGCAAGATAAAATCTCCTCAGAGCATAATGACCAAGAAATATTACAACATTATTCTCGCACAGTACTAAGCCAAGTTGACCAAAAAGCCCTCAATGAAATCGCTAAATTTTCTACAGAGTCGGTTGTGCTGATTGCGTTAAGCCCTATTGCTTTATTAGATATGTTATTTATGTTGTGGCGTAATCTTAGAATGATCAACAAAATATCTGCACTTTATGGGCTAAAATTAAGCTATTGGAGCCGAATTAAACTGATTAAACACGTTTTAATGAATATGGCTTATGCTGGAGCCAGCGAAATTATAGCGGATGTAAGTGTTGATATGCTTGGCGCTGATTTATTGGGTAAGTTATCAGGTCGCCTTGCACAAGGATTAGGGGCTGGTATGTTAACAGCCCGTTTAGGTTTACATGTTTTACGCTATTCAAGACCTATTCCTTACCATCCTGCTTTAGGGCAAGAAGCGCCAAAATTAGCGATGATCCGTAAAGAAATAATTAATCAAGTAACCACATTAATTAAAAATAAGGTTAAATGATCACTTTTCTGGGTTTATTTACGTTAGCTGCAACGAATACTTTACAAGTGAAAAAACTGTACAAAAAATAGCCGTTTTGCGGTGGTTTATTTTGTTGAGCACTCTACTTTACTATTAACAGATAATAACGCTTATAAAAGCGATAACTAAAACGACTTAACATAGTGAAGGAAGTTAATCATGGCGAAGGCGACGAATTACGTCTCTAAAGATGCTGATGAACAGGGCATTATTCATTGGACAGATGAAGAAAATGCTATTTGGCAAGAGCTTATTACCCGACAATTAGCCTGTATAAAAGACAAAGCTTGTGATGAGTTTGTTGAGGGCTTAGAAAAGCTACAACTACCCACAGATCGTATTCCTCAACTTGGTGATGTGAGTAAAGTTTTGCAGGAAACAACAGGATGGCAATGTCATCAAGTACCTGCTTTGATTGGTTTTGGTGAGTTTTTTCGCTTATTATCAGAGAAAAAGTTTCCGGTAGCGACGTTTATCCGTACTCGAGAAGAATTAGATTATTTACAAGAGCCTGATATTTTTCATGAAATATTTGGTCATTGCCCTTTACTCACGAATCCAGCATTTGCTGATTTTACCGAAGCTTATGGTAAATTAGGCTTAAATGCGAGTAAAGAAGATCGCGTTTTTCTTGCGCGTTTATATTGGTTTACTATTGAATTTGGTTTACTCGATACAGAGCAGGGGCTACGAATTTACGGTGGCGGCATTCTTTCTTCACCGGGTGAAACAAAATACGCATTAGAAGAACCTAGCGTTGAACGTAAAAAACTTGATGTTGTTGATGTTTTTAGAACGCCTTATCGTATCGATATTATGCAGCCAATATACTTTATGCTTAATAAGGTTTCAGATCTTAATAAGTTAAGAGCGCTTGATATTATGGCACTATTGGCTGAAGCAAAAGCATTAGGTTTACACCAGCCTAAATTTCCACCGAAAGAAAAAAAAGCAAGTTAAGGAATTAAAAATGTCTGAATTAACGACACAAAAATGTGAAGCTTGTCATGTTGACGCACCTAAGGTAAGTGATGAAGAACTAAAAGAGTTACTTGCAATGATCCCTGATTGGATCCCAGAAGTGCGCGATGGCATTATGATGTTAGAAAGAGAATATAAATTTAAAAACTTTAAGCTGGCATGGGCTTTTGCTAATAAAGTAGCAGAGCTTGCTGAAGCAGAGTTTCATCATCCTGCAATTTTACTTGAATGGGGTAAAGTCAAAGTAACTTGGTGGACACATTCAATAAAAGGTTTGCATAAAAATGATTTTATTTGTGCAGCAAAAACTGATGAATTATTAGTAGAATAAATTGTTAAAGTTCAATCATTTCTAGAATAAATTTATCATCTTTAGTTACAAATTTTATAAGCTTCCCGCTAAAGGAAGCTTTTTTTTTGTACAAATTAGTTTACAATGTTGCCATCCTTATTAAGTGGCTAAAAAATAGTTAGGTTTGTTGTTATGCGATTAGAAATCGTTTGTCAGGACAGAGTTGGTATTGCACAAGAAGTCTTAGGTATTTTTGTTGAACGAGCAATTGATCTTCGAGGTATTGAACTAAAACATTCAGGGAAAATATTTGTCAATATCCCTGATTTAGACTTTACCGAATTACAAAGCTTTATGCCTCAATTACGGTTAATTGAAGGGGTTACTGATGTAAAAACAACACCTTTTATGCCCTCAGAGCGTGAAACAAACGAGTTAGCGACTTTAATTAAAACTTTTCCAGACCCTTTTGTATCTATTGATGTTAAAGGCAACATTCTTTTGGTTAATAATGCCGCTAAAGCAATCATTGGCTATGAAAATGCACCTTTTACGGGCGAGCATGTAAGCACTTGGTTAAAAGGGTTTAACTTTACTCGTTGGTTAGAAGGTGATGAAGTTTTAGCGCAAACACGTCGTTTAAAATTTCAAGATGAAGATTTTGTTGCTGATATTTTGCCTATTCATGTTACAGATGAAACAGATAAACAAGTGCTTGCTGGCGCAATGTTAATATTAAAATCAGAAGCGCGTTTAGGGCAACAAATTAATGCTTTTAAACAGTCAAACGACAGTGGTTTTAGCCATATTCAAGCATCAAGTAGTGCTATGCGTAAAGTGATACGAGAAGCAAAACGTATGGCTCAACTGGATTCATCTTTACTGATCATGGGAGAGACTGGAACCGGCAAAGAATTATTGGCAAGAGCCTGTCATATTGCAAGCAATCGTGCAGAACATCCTTTTATGACGTTAAATTGTGCTTCATTGCCTGATGAAGCGGCAGAGTCTGAGCTTTTTGGCCGTGTAAGCGGTGAAGGAGCTATTAAGCGAGGCATTTTTGAAATTGCAGATGGAGGCACCGTTTTTCTTGATGAAATCGGTGAAATGTCACCTAAATTACAAACCAAACTTTTGCGTGTTATTCAAGATGGTAGCTTTCGACGAGTTGATGATGAACAAGAGCTAACGGTTAATGTACGTATTATATGTGCAACCAATAAAGATTTACTGAGTTTAGTTGCAAGCGGTGATTTTAGAGAAGACCTTTATTATCGTCTTAATGTATTAGGGCTTAATTTGCCGGCTTTACGTGAACGTCGTGCTGATATATTACCTTTAGCAGAGTTCTTTATTGCAAAATCAGGGCAAAAAATAGGTAAGTACAATTTAACTTTTAGTGAAAGCTGTCGAGATTTTATTGAACACTATCCGTGGCCGGGTAATGTTCGTCAACTTGAAAATGTTTTAATACGTGCGGTTTCGTTGCTTGAAGGTGATGTTATCTCTACCGCTCATTTACAGTTACCTGCTTACACACGAGAAAGAGGTTATTTAGAAGAAGATTTTGAAGGCACATTAGATGAAGCGGTAAAAAGCTTTGAAGCTGATTTACTTAGAAAACTCTACCCAGCTTATCCAAGCACTCGTCAGCTTGCGAAAAAATTGGGTTTAAGCCATACCGCTATTGCTAATAAATTACGAGAATATAATATCAATAAAAAAACTGTAAAGATTTAATTACAAATTAAAAATATCGCTAAGTACTTATTTACTTAGCTTGCTAGGTTATTGTGATAGGTTTTTAGTGGTTTTGCTTAAATATTAAGCGATAATGAGTGCTTTTTATGTAAAGATTTTTAGACATAAAAACACTCGATTGTTGTTACTTTCCTGCTTAGCATTTTTAGTGATTTCTCGTACAATCACCCCATTAATACAACAAAAGGCATGATCAATATGCCAGTCAATAAAGAAAGGTAAGGTTAACTAATGAAATTAGCTACGCTAAAAAATAATACTCGTGATGGTCAGTTGGTTGTTGTTAGTCGAGATCTCACTAGGGCAGTTACCGTTGCAGATATTGCACCTACATTACAATATGCACTTGATAATTGGGCACAATTGTCGCCAAAACTTGAAAATGTCTATCAGGATTTAAACGCAGGTAACCTTAACGATACTCTGACTTTTAATCAAGAAGCATGTGAATCACCCTTACCAAGAGCTTATCAGTGGGCTGATGGTAGTGCTTATGTCAATCATGTTGAGTTGGTACGTAAAGCACGAAATGCAGAAATGCCAGAAAGTTTTTGGACAGATCCTTTAATGTATCAAGGTGGCAGCGATACTTTTATTGGCCCACGTGATGATATTATGGTGGCATCAGAAGAATATGGTATTGATTTTGAATCAGAAGTTGCAGTGATCACTGATGATGTTCCTATGGCTGCTACGCCAGAAGAAGCGGCAAAGCATATCAAATTGCTGATGTTGGTTAATGATGTGTCATTGCGTAATTTGATCCCTGGCGAACTAGCGAAAGGTTTTGGTTTTTTTGCAAGTAAACCGTCAAGTGCCTTTTCTCCTGTCGCTGTTACACCAGATGAATTAGGAGAAGCTTGGGATGGCACTAAATTACACCTGCCTTTAACCACTCATTTAAATGGTGAATTATTTGGCCAACCAAATTGCGGTGTTGATATGACATTTGACTTTCCAACTATTGTTGCCCATGCTGCAAAAACACGCGCACTAGGCGCAGGCTGCATTGTCGGTTCAGGAACGATTTCTAACTATGATCGTAGTGCAGGTTCTAGTTGTTTGGCTGAAAAGCGTATGCTAGAAATTATTGCAGAAGGTAAACCTAGTACGCCATTTATGCAGTTTGGCAATACAGTACGTATTGAAATGTTTGACAATAATGGCGATAGCATTTTTGGTGCTATTGATCAAAAAGTTGTGCAATACATCAAGGAATAATACCATGAAACTTTATGGCTATTGGCGATCTTCTGCGGCTTATCGTGTACGTATTGCTTTGCATTTAAAAGCATTAACCTTTGAATCAAGTTCAGTGCATTTGGTTAAAAATGGTGGAGAACAACATCAACCTGAATATGTTGAGTTAAACCCAAGTCATTTAGTGCCGACTTTAGTTGATGGTGATCTCGTTTTAAATCAATCAGTTGCTATTATTGATTATCTTGAAGCAAAATACCCACAACAGCCTTTGTATCCTGCAGACATGGCGGCAAAAGCAAAAGTTCAAGCTTTTGCCTTAGATATAGCCTGTGAGATCCACCCATTAAATAACTTGCGTGTGCAGCAATATTTAACTCAAACGCTATCGATAACAGATGAAGAAAAACGAGTATGGCTTCATCATTGGATGGCCTTAGGCTTTAGTGCACTTGAAAAGCAGTTAGCGCAAACTGCAGGTCAATATTGTTTTGGTGATCAAGTGACTATGGCCGATATTTGCTTGGTGCCTCAAGTCTATAATGCTAAGCGTTTTCAGTTAGATATGTCACCATATCCACGGCTAAATCGTGTGGTTGAAAACTGTAATCAGCTTGAAGCCTTTATTAAGGCGTTACCTGAAAATCAGCCTGACGCCCAATAAAGTTATCAGACTTTGCTATTATAAGGGCAACGATTCATGTTGCTCTTTTTATATCGTTTATTCTTTTCATTTAAATGTATATCGCATTAGGGAGCTATTTTTTAGCTGTTCTGAGTCAAAATATGTAAAAATTTATATTCTTAGTTGCATCAGAGCTAAAAAAGCGGTGCAATAGCTTGTAATTGTTTTTGGTGATATTAAAAGGTCTTAAATGAAAGATACTGAACAAAGCTCAAAATCATCTATTATTGTCGTTTTTATTCTGCTTTTGGTTGCGGCTATGCTTTGGTTTTTTGTTACTCAAGATGAGCAAACAAAGTTACCTGAAACCACAGTTAAGGTTGAACAACCTATAGAAACAAATGCAGACGTTGAACCGAGCATAACAGCAAACATTGAGGAAACTATTGTTGAGCCTACGGAGCCAGTAATAGTTGATGAACCTATAACGCCTGAAATTGTTGAAAACCCACTACCAAGTCTTGATGAAAGTGATATTTGGTTACAAGAAAAATTACAAGCAATGACTTGGCGTAAAGAGTTGTTAAAACTTATTATTGATGAAGATATGATCAGGCGCTTTGTCGTTTTTACCGATAACTTTGCACAAGGACAGTTAGCTTACGAACATAGCCCTTTAGTACAACCACAGACGCATTTTTCTGCAATTGAAACAGATACTCTTACGCCTGATAACAGCCAAATATGGTTGTGGGATGAAACAGTAACACGGCGTTTTAGTTTATATGTTGATCTTTTACGCTCTTTTGACAGCGAAGGCCTCGTTAACTGGTATGGCGAATTAAAGCCGTTAATTGATAAAGCTTATGCAGAATTAGGTTATCCAGATGAAAATTTCACACAGGTTTTGCAAGATGCTATTACACGTGTACTTGATATGGAAATACCTAAACAGCCTATAGAGCTTGTTCGTCCAAGTGTTATGTATCGCTATAAAGACCCTGAACTTGAAGCGTTAAGTGATGCCGATAAATTATTATTGCGTATAGGAAAAGAAAATTTACTTGTACTTAAATCTGTTTTGTTAGAAATTAGTGAGAAGCTGGCTCGTTTAGATAGCCCGACAAATTAAGTGTGAAGTAAATAGCAATGATAGTACCTGAGTTAAGTGCAGAAATACCGCAACGTCAAAATCGTTTTTCAAAATGGTTAGGTTTGAAAATACTACAACTGTTGGGTTGGAAAGTTGTAGGTTGTTTTCCTAAGCGTTCAAAGTTTGTTGTCGCTGTAGCGCCTCATACCTCCAATTGGGATTTTGTCGTAGCGGTTGCGGCGATGCTCGCCTTACAAATAAAAATTCGCTTTTTAGGCAAAGATGCGCTCTTTTTTTGGCCATTTAAATTATGGTTAGACGCCATTGGTGGTATTCCTGTTAAGCGCAATAGCCCTCATGGCGTTGTAGGGCAAATGGTTAATTTATTTAATGGTAGTGATAAACTTGTACTTGCGTTAGCGCCAGAAGGCACTCGCCGTAAAACTACACAATGGCGTAGTGGCTTTTTACATATCGCTCATTTAGCTCAGGTACCTGTTGTACCGTTAAGTTTAGATTTTGCGAAGAAAGAAATACGGGTTTATCCAGAAGTTTTTATTGGAAAAGATATAGCGCTAGAATTAGAAAAGATCAAACAAATTTTTGTTGATATTACTCCTAAAAACCCCCAGGGTCTTTGAACTTTTTGTTCGCAGAAACAGCTTGCTTACTTATTTTAAAGCTCAATATGCTGCAGTGCTAAACTCGACTTAATTCGTATTCAGTTTAAAAAATAAGAGCTATTTGTTTAAAAATAGCTCAATCGCATTATATTTTAAAACAAGTGCTTGCATACTGATAAACGATTAGCGATAATTCGCGCGCTTTAAAAATCATTTGTTAAAGCTTGTTATGGTGACCCTTTCGGTCCCTTCGCAATGATACTCTGTGAACTCGGCCAGGTCCGGAAGGAAGCAACCGCAGCAGACGACTCATGTGCCGGAGTGTGGCTGATTGGGTTGCCACCCAATCATTCTATCTACATAGTAGCTCTTTATTCATCATTCGAGTTTGATAGCATAAATTCAATCGCTTTATTATACGCGACTTTTACTTTCCCTTGCATTTCAAAACGCTCTGAAGCTGGTAAGTAAAAAGACATATCAACCTCATGGCGAATATAGCGAGTAGGAAGTTGATTTAACACTATACAAGTTAAGTCAGCTAAAAATTCATTATCGTGCTTTTCTTCGAGTTTTAATTCATTAAATAAATCAACCACTAATTTTTCATAATAATTATGGATATCATCAGAAATTTTCATTAAATCGACCTCATGTTAGAGTGTTTATTACGGGTGTACCTGCTTGTTAATACTAGCAATAAATAACTGAAGTTAAAAATTATACCAACGCTATTAAGTAAATGATCTAAAATTTGCGCAGGAAAAATGATGGTTAGCAAGGCTTGAATTTTGTAAGTAACTATTCTACTTACAAAATTCATAACGCTGTTAGGCATTATTTTAACCAGCAAGGTTGATCAGTTATTTGTTCGAGTTTTTATTAAATAGTATTATATCGTTTTTTCTGCACGTTCTATTTCTTTTTCTATTTGTGTTATAGCTTGACGGCAGCGACCTAATCGTTGGTGGAGCTTTAATATTTCTTGGGTGATTTTTTGAGATTCTTTATTACTTGAGTCTGCCCGCTGATATTCTCTTTCTGCGATCATTGTGGCCAATCGTCGTTCAAATTCATGATGCTCAGCCAGTTTTTGATATAAGTTTTGGCTTGACTGTATAACGGCTTGTGTTGCTTTTTGGTACTTATATTGTTGTGTTTTGACTTTACGCTTATTAAGTTGATATTGGCTGTCTTGATGTAAAACATTATTTGCTTTTAAGGCATTATTCAGTGCAATAATTTGCTGCTCTATTTGAGTAAGTTGCTCGCTGGCAAGTTCGCTAAGGTTTGCTGCTAAAAGTTTTTCAAGCTCATTAGTTTTTTTTATTGTTTCATTTACATAAGCACAGTATTGATCGCTGCTTGTACTAAATAGTGTCATTGAGAATAAATCGTTTTCAACCAGTGTCTGATGTGCAGGGCGAGCCTTATTGGTGTGATCAATAGCCTTTGCTTGCTGTTTAATTGCGTTGAGAATTGTTTTGATGCGTGCAATCGCTGACTTTTTTACCATGCTTGATAAGCCAATTTTATTGATAAAGCAATAACAATAATAGTAAATACAGGGCGAATAAACTTACCACCAAATTTAATGGCCGAATGAGCACCGACCCATGAACCTAGCATCATAAAAACCCCCATAGCAATGCCGAGCAGTAAGTTAACTTGCCCTAAATACAAAAAAGTAAGTAATGAACAAATATTACTAATAAAATTGGTTGAGCGGGCTAAACCACTACAAATTAAAATATTAACTTTATAAAGCATTGATGAAGATACTGTCCAAAATGCGCCTGTACCAGGCCCTGCAACACCATCATAAAACCCTAAGGTAAACCCTTGAAATATTTGTTTAAATTTCATTTTTCTATCAAAAGGTGGCAATTGACTCGTGTTATTTAACACTGTCTTAGAAACTAAGGTATACAATGCGGTTGCCACAATAAGTATAGGTAAAGCCTTATCTAAGAAGCTTGTAGAGAGATAACTAACGATTATCGTGCCCATAATAGCGCCAATGGCTGTAGCTAAAAGAGACAGCCGCCAAAATTTAGGGTTAAATAATTTTTTGCGATAAAAAGTGATTGAGGCCGTAAAAGAACCAAAGGTTGCGGCAAGCTTGTTTGTACCTAAAGCAATATGCGGTGGTAAGCCTGAGGCTAACAATGTAGGAATAGTTAACATACCGCCACCACCAGCTATGGCATCTATAAAACCAGCTAAAAAACCAACACTGCAAAGTGTGATCAGCAAATTAAAATCGAGTAAAGGATCCATAAAATAGCAAGGTACTGTTATTTTTAAGCGCAAAGCTGAGTTTATCACAATAGTTCTATAAAGTTTATGTTGTTATTTACTGTAAATAATTGCTTCAGTTACAATTTTCTTTAAATATATTTGAAAAAATCTGGTTTTGAGCCTTTGTTGTTGATATTTAAGGTATTATTGTTTTTACGTGGCTGTTTTTATCTAAATAGTACAATTATATTTACATCAAACCAAACCCTTTGGGTAAGTATAACATATTGAAATAAAAGGATATATATTTAAGTTTTTCGGGGTGGTTGTTTTTTGTTCTGCTTGTCGTTTTAAGTAATATTACAAAATTGCAACAAAGAGTGTTGACCCCCTTGCTGTATTCCGTTTACTATTTAGGGTGACAGATCAGGTCAATGACCTAATGATAAAAACAACGAAGCAATTTTTGTCTCCATTAATGGGATAAGGATATGTTTCGATATTAAAACACTAGATTCACATAAAGTGATCCAGGGAGTAAACATGTACAATAATAGCAAAATAGCTAAGGCTGTGCGCTTAGCGATGATTTTTGGTGCTGCATCAGCGGCAACCATTTCAACTCAAGCTTTCTCTGCTGATGAAGAAAATAAAGCAGACGAAGTAGAGCGTATTGAGGTAACGGGTTCTCGCCTTAAACGTACGGATATGGAATCTGCATCTCCGGTTACGGTTATAACAGCAGAACAAATGAAAGTTCAAGGTATTCAAGATGTTGGCCAATTCTTACAGAATAGTTCGGTAATGTCTGGTTCACCAACAATGACAACAACCAATAACGGCGGTAGCGGTGGTACATTCATCGAACTACGTGGTTTAGGTTCTTCTCGTACTCTAGTATTAGTTAATGGTCGTCGTCCTGTATCATCTGATTTCCAAAGCATTCCAAGTTCAATGATCAAGCGCATCGAAGTACTGAAAGATGGTGCTTCTGCAACTTATGGTGCTGATGCTGTTGCTGGTGTTGTAAACATTATTACTAGAACTGATTTTGAAGGCGTTGAAGTAACGGCTCAAATGAAAAATTCTTTTGATGTGACAGAAAATGAGCAAAAGAGTTTTAGTATTGTTGCTGGTAAAGAATTTGATGCTGGTCATGTTGTTGTTGGTGTTGACTATGTGGAACAACAAGAAGTTTATCAAGGTGATACAAGTGTTAACTTCTTTAATTATCCATGGCAAGTGTGGGGATCAGAGGCAGAAGAGTCATTTTGGAAAAACGGTCTAATCGGTACAGACCAAGATAACCCTAATGTATTATTATTGGGTAGTGGCTCTATTCCTTGTGGTAACTTCTACTTCGCTTCTGGTCGTCCAAATCAAACAAATGGTACTTGTGGGCCAGGTGTTGCTACTTTAGCTGATATGCGTGATTATGTTGGCGGTGGTCCAAACAACGATACTTATAACTATGCACCAGTAAACTACTTACAAACACCGTATAAAAAGTTAAACTTCTTCGTTGAAGGTAGCTTTGAAGTTAACGATAATGTAAAAGTGTATACTGAGACTCGTATTAATAAGCGTACATCACGTCAAGAGTTAGCTGCGGTTCCTTATGATACTCGTTATGATCCAGCGTATAGCGGCACATTACCAGATGGTACTCCTTTCAATGGTGTATCTAGAGATAACTTCTATAACCCATTTGGTGAAGATGTTGTTCGCTCTCGTCGTCGTATGTTAGAAGGTGGACGTAGTTTTGAACAAGATGTTGTTCGTTTCCAACAAGTATTAGGTATCGAAGGTGAGTTTGGTGATGGTTGGTATTATGACTTAAACTATAACTATGGTTATAGCCAAACAACTAGCACTGACTTTGGTCAATTATACGGACCAAACTTAGCTAAAGCTATGGGACCATCTTTCCAAGATTCCGAAGGTAATATCGTTTGTGGTACTCCAAGTGAACCTATTGCTGACTGTGTATCAATGAATATTTTTGGTGGCCCAGGTGCTATTACGCCTGAAATGCTCGATTATGTTTCTGCACCTTTAGTTGATGCAAGCAACTATACTCTACAAACGATAACTGGTTTTATTGGTAATGAATTCTATGAATTACCAGCAGGTGCTATTTCAGGTGGTTTTGGTTTTGAATACCGTAAAGAACAAGCTGAAGCTCAAGTAGACTCTGGTAAGTTCATGCAAGAAGTTACAGGTAACAAATCTAAAGGAACTAGCGGTGAATATGACGTAACAAGTTTATTTGCTGAATTTAGTATTCCTGTTTTAGCTGATGCACCGTTTGCAGAAAGCTTAACTATTCCTGTTGGCTTCAGATATGATGACTTCAGTGCCTTTGGTAGTGCGTCAACTTATCAATTAGGCCTAGAGTGGAAAGTTGTTGATGAATTATTGATTCGTGGTACATACGGTACCGTATTTAGAGCACCAGGAATTGGTTCTTTATATGCACCAGAGAGTGATTCATTTCCACCTACGACCGACCCATGTCGCCAATCTAACTGGGATTCATTAACAAGCGCACAACAAGGTTACTGTCAAGCAGATGGTGTACCTGCTGGTGGTAGTGGTAATGAAGATGCACAGCAGTTAGCACGTGTTGGTGGTAACCCAGACCTTAAACCAGAAGAGGGTGAAACTTATACGGTAGGTTTTGCTTATTCTCCTGATTTTGTAGAAGGTTTAGGTATTACTGTTGATTACTGGTCAATTGATATTGAGAAAGTTTTAGATACAGTTGGTGCTGATGATTCATTGAAAGGTTGTTATTTAGGCGGTATCCAAGAGCTTTGTAATAACATTACACGAACTAATGGTGAAATTACTCGTTTAAGTGCTAAAGTAGCGAACTTAAGCCGTATGACAGCAAAAGGTATTGACGTTGAAATGAACTATGGCGTTGAAGCCTTTGGTGGTGATTTCCGCTTCAACTTATCATGGACTCATTTCTTAGAGCGTAAGAACCAAAACTACAATGCTGAATCATTTGAGTTTGAAATGGAAGATCTTAACGGATTGTTCGAAAATGATACAAGCTATGCTACTAATAAAGCTAACTTTAATGCAGACTATACTATTGATAACTTAACAATTAGCTATGCTGCTAATTATATGTCTGGTTTAGAGTATACCGAGTTACTTTATTGGGGAACAACACCAGTAGATCCTACAGATCCTGAGAGCCCATTACATGTATATACAGTACCTTCGTACTTATATCATGATGTAACAGCAACATATAACTTTGATACTAACACTGTTGTATCTATTGGTGTTACAAACTTAACAGATGAGCAACCTCCATATATTGAACCTGCTTTCAATGGTAATACTGATGAAAGTAACTACCGCTTATTTGGACGTAGTTGGTTTGTTCGTGTAACACAATCATTCTAATAAATTTTTTATGATTTATTAAATGTCGTAAATGCCGCTATTTTAGCGGCATTTTTATTTGTGAAATAAGGTAACATGATGAAAAAAACTATAAAAAAAGTTGTTATCGTTGGTGGGGGTGCTTCTGGTTGGATGACAGCTGCAATGTTGGCGAAAATGCTTGGTAATCATTTAGATATAACTTTGGTAGAGTCTCCAGATATTGGAATTATTGGTGTTGGAGAGGCTACAATTCCAGCTATACAAATATTTAATCAAATATTGGGTATTAAAGAAGCTGATTTTATCAAATATACAAAAGCAACGTTTAAACTAGGAATACAATTTGAGAATTGGTCAACTGAAAGAGAAAAATATATTCATGCCTTTGGCGTTATAGGGGCACAAATAGGGCCATGTGATTTTTATAATTACTGGCTTAGGTGTAAAAATAAATATGAACTGTGGGATTTTTCTATTAATGCCGCAGCGGCAAAAGAAAATAAATTTGAAGCAAAAGACAAAGGCTTTTTAAAGTATGCTTATCACTTTGATGCTATTTTATATGCTAAATATCTCGCTAATTATTCTCAAGACCTTGGTGTTGAAAGAATTGAAGCTAAAGTTGAAAAAGTAAATGTAAACAAAGTTTCAGGTCATATTGATTCAATATTACTTGATAGTGAACAAACTATAAGTGGTGATCTTTTTATTGATTGTACTGGTTTTAAAGCCTTATTGATTGAGGAAGCTTTACATACAGGTTATGAAGACTGGACACATTGGTTGCCAACAAATAGTGCTATTGCAGTACCCTCTAAACATATAAATAATGAGATATCTCCTTATACGCGAGCTATTGCGCATAAAGTAGGTTGGCAGTGGCGGATACCTTTACAGCACCGAGTAGGCAATGGGCTTGTTTATTCTGATAAATATATTGATAAACAGGAAGCTGAGCGTCTTCTATTATCAAATATAGAAGGGGAGCTGCTTAGTAAACCTCGTCATTTTAGCTTTACAACAGGAAAGCGCAAAAAATTATGGAATAAAAACTGTGTCGCTATCGGTTTATCATCAGGTTTTCTTGAACCTTTAGAATCAACTAGTTTGTATTTAATACAATCAAGTATTGTACGTTTGATCAAGTTATTTCCAAGTGAGTGTTTATGTAATGAAGAAATTAATGAGTACAACAAACAAGCTGATTTAGAGTTTGAAAGTATAAGAGACTTTATCATTCTTCATTATAAAGCAACAACAAGACAAGATTCTTCTTTCTGGAAAGATAGGGTTGCAATGGATATACCTGCGTCTTTAATGCATAAAATTAAATTATTCAAAGAGAACGGACGGATATTTAAAGCAGAAGAAGATATTTTTGCTAAAGAAGCCTGGGTGCAAGTACTTGTTGGGCAAGGGGTTGTGCCTAATTCTGTTGATCCGTTAGCAGAACAAATGGATAGTCAAAAATTAGAGAATATTCTCAATAACTATATAAAACAAATCGCAATTGTTATAGAAAATATACCCTTACATAAAGACTATTTATCTCAATTCTAAGATCCTTCTTTATAGTAACACAAAGGATGTGTTACTAAAATGTACACATCAATTCAGGGTAACCGCATACTTTGATGAATTTTTAACCGAAGATTAATTCTGCCCTAAATTCGTCTACTCTGGCAGCACGTTTTAATTTTCTCCGCATACTGATATTGCTTGGGTGAAGCCTTGATAG
>WFQC01000164.1 GCA_015487235.1 Alteromonadaceae bacterium | reverse complement strand
ATTAAAGAAAAAATAAAGCGTTTGTTCCGTATTTAATGCGTTTTGTACCGTATCATGTTTAAACCATGATATATGAATAATTATCACCGCAAAAATAGCTAATAACCTAAATAAATCAACACTTTCAATTCGTTTCACAAAACACCTATAAACAAAAAAGGCATTGCTATTCACAATACCTTTTGCTATTAGATTAAATATAATTCAAATAATCAATACATTCTATAAATACATTAAACGATCATTCACTTCGTTTAGCAACGGCTTCATTGAGTTGCGCGAGTAATTTCTCTGTATCTTGCCAACCTATACAAGCATCGGTAATACTTTGCCCGTAAGTTTTTGCTTCGCCATTAACCAAGTCTTGTCGCCCTTCAACTAAATGACTTTCAACCATAACGCCAAAAATATTATCATTACCTTGTGCTATTTGTTTGCTAACATCATCACAAACCAGCATTTGATTTTTAAATTGTTTTTTACTGTTAGCATGGCTAAAGTCAATCATTACTTTATTAATTAAACCCATTTGGGCTAATTGCTTTGTTACTTCGTTAACACTATCAGCATCATAATTAGTTGTTTTTCCGCCGCGTAAAATAATATGACAGTCTTCATTACCCGTTGTTTCAACAATGGCTGCATGTCCCATTTTTGTTACAGATAAGAAGTGATGTGGCGCAGAAGCAGAGCCAATAGCATCTATAGCTATCTTAACCATACCGTCGGTACCATTTTTAAAACCAACAGGGCAAGATAAACCCGAGGCCAATTCACGATGAACTTGCGATTCAGTCGTGCGTGCACCAATAGCACCCCAGCACATGAAATCAGCCATATATTGCGGTGTGATCATATCTAAAAATTCACCTGCGGTAGGCAAACCCAATTCATTTAAATCAAGTAATAACTTTCGGCCAATACGCAAACCATCATTTAACTTAAAGCTGTTGTCCATGTAAGGATCATTAATAAGCCCTTTCCAACCGACGGTTGTACGTGGTTTTTCAAAATAAACGCGCATCACTATTTCAAGATTATCTTGATATTTTTCACGCAAAACTACTAACTTTTCACCATATTCTAATGCTGCTTTAGGGTCATGAATTGAACAAGGCCCAATCACAACAAGTAAACGCTTATCTTTACCATGTAAAATTTTATGAATAGCCTCTCGCCCATTAAGCACCGATTCAGTTGCTTTATCTGAAGCAGGAAATCGCTCTAACAGCGCAACAGGAGGTAATAGATCTTTAATTTTATTAATGCGAACATCATCGGTTTTTTTGAACATAGTTTTCTCTTTACTCTTAACTTAGCTATTTTATAATTTATTTACGTCTAGACACCTATACGGTTAACCCAGATTAAATTTACCAGTGATAATGTTGAAATACCATCATTAATTACGTAAATACTCAATTTTTTGAACAGGCTTTATTTGAATTTACGCACAGAGTTACTTAAAATGCCCTTTTAAATTTCCTCAGTAAAACATCCTTGATAGCAATAATTATGCTTTACTTAAAAGCTAACTATTGGCTAGAAACTTACTGAACTTTCTAAACTTTAAGGATGCAACAAGCATGACAACTCCTCATATAGAAGCTGCTCAAGGCGATTTTGCCGAAACAGTATTAATGCCGGGCGACCCTTTACGCGCAAAATTTATTGCTGAAAACTTTTTAGATAATGCTAAATGTATTACTCGTGTACGTAATATGTTTGGTTATACCGGTACTTATAAAGGTAAAAAAGTCTCCGTTATGGGTTCAGGTATGGGTGTTCCCTCTATTTCTATCTACGCGACAGAGCTTTACAAAGATTATGGTGTAGAAAATATTATTCGTATCGGTTCGTGTGGTGCAGTACGTGACGACATTAAAGTACGTGATATTATTATTGGTATGGCGGCAAGTACTGATTCAAATGTGAACCGCCAGCGTCTTAATGGTTGTGATTTTGCAGCCTGTGCTGATTTTTCTTTACTGCACAAGGTGGTTAATACGGCTGAAAAACTTGGTACAAAAGTACGTGTTGGTAATATTTTTACCGCTGATTTATTTTATACACCACAATTTGAAATGTTTGCAACCATGGAGAAATACGGCATTTTAGCTGTTGAGATGGAAGCAGCAGGCTTATATGGTGTTGCCGCAGAATACGGTAAAAAAGCATTAACTGTATTAACCGTAAGTGATCATATTAAAACGGGTGAGCAAACTAGCGCAGATGAGCGTGAAAGTACCTTTAAAGAAATGATGGAACTAACCTTAGAAAGTGTTTTATAGCATAAAACTACAATTTATTTTCAAGCTACGAAAAGGTCAGTAATCGCTGACCTTTTTTATGAGCGACGAGCTAAGACCAAGTTGCTTCAGTAAAGATGCTGAGTTTATTTCAACATCTTTACTTATATTTTTAAGCAATAAGCTCTTTTAGCTAAAAAACTAACCGCACTTAAAAGAAATTAGCTTTAAACTCTATACCCCAAAAACGAGGTTCATTGACATAGCCAGTAAGATTATTAAAGTCGATAGCACCTGTCAATTGCTCTTCGTCGGTAATGTTACGACCATAAGCAGCTACTTCATATTCTGCGTCATCGCCATCCCATGCATAACCAACACGAATACCACCTTCTAATAATGGTTTTCCAGTAAATTCTTTTGATTCATACAAGAAAAAGTTAACTTCACTACGATAAGCCCAGTCGGTATAAACAAATACTTCGCCATCAGCAACTTCTTTTGACCAACGAGCGGTAAAATTCGCAATCCACTTAGGTGATTGTGGTAATGGGTTACCATCAATAATCACTTTACCATCAGCATTAATGGGGTCAGTAATCGTACAAACAGTACCTCCTAAACCACAACCATCAACTGAAATGGTATCATCTTGTAATTCAGTGTTGTTATAACTAATACCAGCGGTTACCAGTAAATCGTCGGTAATTAGCGCTTCGCCATCAATTTCAAAACCATAACCAACCGTTTTATCTGCATTAAGTAAACTCGTTAAGTTACCTGAACCACCCACTGCAGTAAGTTGTTGGTCATTAACTTGGTAATAGAAAACTGAACCATTTAAGCGTGCCATATTATCCATTAATGTTGCTTTAAAACCCGACTCTATTGAGTTAACAGTTTCAGAATCAGCGGTTGTAGCACTGGCTGAGAATAATAAGCTACGACCTTGAATACTTGGTGCACGATAACCTTTAGCAATACGTGCATATAAGTTAGTTTCATCAGTCCATTGGTAATTAACACTTAAATCACCGCTAACTTGAGAATCGTCAACCTTCACCGCTTCTGAAAAACCTGGCGCACCAAAAGGTGATTGCACTAAGGTTCCGTCCCAATCACGCTGATCGTCTGAATAGCGTAAACCACCCGTTACTTTTACTTTATCTGATACTTCATAATCAACTGAACCAAAAATAGCCCACGCCGTAGTATCCATATTTTGAATAGCTAAACCATTATTGATACCACCTGCAAGTGTGTCATAACTTAAGTTGTTAATGGTTAATGATTCATCAAAAAAGAATACCCCAAATTGATAATCTAGTTGGCCTAAGTCATTTGAAGAAATACGTAATTCTTGCGTAATTTGCTTGTGATCAGGCATTTTGGCGCCAGTTTCTGATGGAAATGGAATAAAGCCAGGACCATTATCTATGCCACAAAAACCACATCCATAACCACCATCAATATCGCCTACTGAAAAAATCTCTGCTGACTCATAACCAGTAACAGATGTTAGGGTGTGCGAACCCATATTGTATTCAAGCTTTAAACTTGCACCTTTCATGTCAACAGTTTGTTCATTACGGCTTGCCGCATCTTGATAAACAGTTTCACGATCAAAGTTATCAACTAAATTATT
>WFQC01000163.1 GCA_015487235.1 Alteromonadaceae bacterium | reverse complement strand
TGCCATGAATATGAAGCCGATATTATTGTTGATGCCTTACTTGGTACAGGATTTCGCGGTGAAATATCAGGCGTTTTTCAACAAGCAATTACATGGATAAATAGCCAAAAGGCACCAGTATTCAGTGTAGATGTTCCTTCAGGCTTAAATGCTGATACTGGTATTAGTGCTAATGTTACGGTACAAGCGAATTTTACGGTAACATTTATTGCCTTAAAGCAAGGGTTATTAACTGGGCAAAGTGCTAATTTTTTAGGGCAGTTATTTTTTGCAGGATTAGGGATTGAAACTTATTTCAATCAAGTTGTTAAAAGTCATGTTAAGGTAATTTCTCAGCATCAGAATTTATCTTTACAGCCACGTTCGCCCAATACTCATAAAGGTAATATTGGTTTAGTGCTCACGATTGGGGGAGGTCAAGGTATGCCCGGCGCTATTCGTTTATGTAGTGAAGCTGCATTACGTTGTGGTGCTGCGTTGGTGTCGGTATGCTGTGCAGAGCTTAATCAAACGATGGTTTTAAATGGTCGCCCTGAATTAATGCTGGCAGCAAATAATGCTGAACAGTTAAAATCGTTACCCGTATTACACAAAGCCAAGGTGATCACTATTGGTACAGGGCTGGGGCGCAGCCAATGGGCAGAGCAGCTTTTTAAGTTGATTATTCAATCAACAACATCTCCGCAAATAAGAGTATTTGACGCTGACAGTTTATACTTTTTAGCTAAAAAACCTCATCGATCTGATAATTGTATTCTAACGCCGCATCCTGGAGAAGCTGCCACTTTACTGCACTGTAGTATTGCTGATATTGAAGCGGATCGCTTTGTTGCCGTAAAAGAAATCGCACTGCGTTACGGAGGAATTTGTGTTTTAAAAGGAGCTGGTACCTTAATTTCTGATGGTAAAACCGTTTGGGTTAATACCACAGGCAACGCAGGTATGGCTAGTGGCGGTATGGGCGATGTGCTGTCAGGTGTTATTGCTGCGTGTGTATTGCAAGCAAACAGTATTATTGAAGCTGTTTTGCTGGCAGTCTTTATTCATGGACAAGCTGCAGATATTATTGCCCAGAAATATGGACAACGTGGTATATTAGCCAGTGACTTATTTACACCTTTGCAAACGTTAATAAACCAACATTGAGGAGCGATTTATCTTTCGAGATCGATTTTATTCTTTATGAATTATGAAAAAGGCGTAAACCGCTATTATTTTAACCTGAACAGGGTTTAATAAATATTAAACATATTGAAATTTAAGTATTTATGAAAAAATTACAGTATTTTTTAGCAGACGAACAAGCAACAATCGCATTAGGTAATGCCTTAGCGTCGGTAGTTCGTTTGCAGTCTAAAGGCGTTATTGTTTACTTACAAGGTGATTTAGGCGCAGGAAAAACCACCTTAACACGTGGTTTTGTACAAGGTTTAGGGCATCAAGGAAAGGTTAAAAGCCCAACTTATACATTGGTTGAACCTTATGAATTACCACCTTGGCAAGTTTATCATTTTGACTTATATCGCTTAGCTGATCCTGAAGAATTAGAATTTATGGGCATTCGTGATTACTTTGCTGAAAATTGCTGTTGTTTTATTGAATGGCCAGAACGAGGAGCGGGTTTGTTAGCGAATGCTGACATTATGCTAAATATTGCTTATAGTGGCACGCAACGTGAAGCCACCTTAGTTGCTCAAAGTGCTTGGGGTGATACTTTTTTAACACGATTAAAAGATTCTTACTTAGGAAGTTAACATTATGCTTGCAAGCATGAGAAGTCAGCATATATTACTTGCTTTAGTTTTATTGTCAGCAACCCTCTTTACCCGTTTTGCTCAGGCGGGTAATAGCATCGATGGTATTCGACTCTGGCCTGCGCCAGAAAATACGCGTATTGTTTTTGATTTAGCCTCAAAACCTGATTACAGCTATTTTTCATTAAAAAACCCACAACGTTTAGTGGTTGACTTTAAAAAAACAGCGAACAAAGTCAAGCTCGCTAATATTGCTAAAAAAGATAAACGGGTTTTACGTATTCGTACAAGTGGAACCAAACACAAAGCCAACACGCGTTTGGTGCTTGAGCTTAATAGTAATTACAAAGTGACTGTTTTTGCGCTGGCGCCCGCAGGACAATATGGTCACCGGCTTGTTATTGATTTATATGATAAAAACAAACCAGTTAAAGTAATTTCGCAAAAATTTAAAGAAAAGCGAGATATCATTATTGGTATAGATGCCGGTCATGGTGGTGAAGATCCCGGTTCTATTGGTGCGAAAGGCACTTATGAAAAAAGAGTGACGTTAGCGATTGCTAAAAAACTGCAAGCGTTAATTAATAAAGAAAAAGGCATGAAAGCGGTGATGACACGCACAGGCGATTACTATGTTAACTTGAATCGTCGTACTGAAATTGCGCGTAAAAAACGGGTTGATTTTTTAATCTCTATTCATGCTGATGCTTTTCATACAGCAAAACCTAAAGGCTCATCGGTTTGGTTGGTATCAAATAAGCGTGTAGAAACAGAAATGTCGCGTTGGTTAGTTAATCGTGAAAAAAATTCAGAATTATTAGGCGGTGGTGGTGGCACCATTAAAACCACACAAGATAATAACCTTGCTTTTACCTTAGCTGATTTAAGTAAAGAACATTCATTAGAAGTAAGCCGCTCGGTAGCTAACAGTGTGCTTAAGCATTTACGTAAAGTGACAAAACTGCATAAACGTCAACCTCAACATGCGAGTTTAGCCGTATTAAAAGCATCAGATATACCCTCAATATTAGTTGAAACAGGCTTTATTTCGAATCCAATTGAAGAACGAAATTTAAACTCACGTAATCATCAACAAAAACTCGCTAATGCTATTTTTAAAGGTGTTAAAAGTTACTTTTTAGATTACCCACCACGAGGTACTTATTATGCATCTATTGGCTATAAAAAACATAAAGTTGCCTCAGGAGAGTCGTTGTCTATGTTGGCGCAACGCTATAATGTCTCTGTAAAAAAAATTAAAGCATTAAATAAACTTTCTTCAAACGTTGTACGCGTAGGACAAACGTTAAAAATACCACGAGCAGGTTGATATATTATGACAATAGCAGTTTTACCGGCTCGCCTTGCTAACCAAATAGCGGCAGGTGAGGTCGTAGAGCGACCGGCCTCTGTGGTAAAAGAATTAATTGAAAATAGTTTAGATGCGGGTGCAACTAAGCTACATATTGATATTGAAAAAGGCGGCAGCAAACGCATTCGCATTATTGATAATGGCTGTGGTATTGAAAAAGATGAGTTGTGCTTAGCACTGAGTCGTCATGCTACCAGTAAAATTAAAACCTTAGATGATTTAGAACGTATTGCGAGTTTAGGGTTTAGAGGAGAGGCGCTAGCTAGTATCAGCTCTGTTTCGCGCTTGATCTTAATCTCAAAACCCAAAAGCCAATCTTCTGCTTGGCAAGCAAGTGCTGAAGGGCGTGATATGGCGGTAAAAATACAGCCAGCCGCCCACCCTGACGGCACAACCATTGAAGTGCAAGATCTTTTTTTTAATACACCGGCTAGACGAAAATTTTTACGCACAGAAAAAACAGAATTTACACATATTGATGAAGTTATTCGCCGTATCGCGTTAGCACGCTTCGATGTTGCGATTACGCTAACACATAATGGTAAAACAGTACGTCAATATCCCGCTCTTCATGATAAAAAGCTCTATAGTAAACGCGTTGCTAAAATTTGCGGGCAAAAATTTATTGATCATGCCATTACTGTTGATTGTCAACATGAAGGGTTAACTTTATGGGGATGGATTGCTCAACCTGACTTTTACCGTAGTCAAAATGACTTGTCTTATAGCTATGTTAATGGTCGCATGATGCGCGACAAATTAATTAATCATGCTATTCGCCAAGCTTATACGGATCGCCTACCTCATGAGGCTTACCCTGCTTTTGTACTCTATTTTCACTTAGATCATCATGACGTTGACGTCAATGTTCATCCCGCAAAACATGAAGTTCGTTTTCATCAAGCACGCTATGTGCATGACTTTATTTATTCAGTAGTACATCAAGCGCTTATGTCTGCTCAAAATAGTTTAGATGCTCTGGCTGCAACAAATACGGTAGCAACACCACCAATAACGGCGAGGGATGATCATTTAAATGAAGCAAGCGTTACTGAAACTCAACGTGACTATATCACGCCACTGCGTTATGTTAACGAAAAAACGGCTGAGCAATATAATGCTCGCCAAGCAGCAAGTTCAGTTCATAAAGCACCTGCTCGTATTGAGAGCTTATCATCAGCAAGCCAAGCATATCAGGCATTATTAACAACTCCTGCAGTCGATCCTGTTGAAACTAAGCACGCTATTACTAACCCTGACAGTTTGTCTGGTGAGCATTATCAGGTTTTAACCCTCTTACAAGATCATTATGCTTTAATAGAACAACAAGCCGCAACAGAAAAAATATTACTGCTTGTGGCTGTAATGCCTTTTGCTTTATTCAAAGAGCAAATGCAATTACAGCAGCGTTGGCAATCAGGGTTAACAAGTCAACCTCTATTACTACCACAGCAACTTGAATTTAGCCGTGATGAAGTTCAGTGGCTTAATAAGCAACAAGCACTCATGCAACAAGCGGGTATTTTTTATCAAGTAAAAGATGCCACTCACATACAAGTGCGCCAATTTCCTGCATATTTAAGACAACATAACGTACAAAAGGCATTAACTGACTTAGTTGAAAAACTTAAGATAATTAAAAACCAAGCGCTGAGTGGCAAAGATTATTGTCAAGCATTGGCAAGTATAGGATTAAATACAGACTTTACACCCCAATCGGTACAAAATTTATTCAACCAATTACAAATTGAGCAAAACGATAAATTTAAGCAACTAATAGACTTGAATTCAGTCAGTGTTGACCTTACTTCTCTATTATCAAAATTGAATTAGGGTCGTTATGGTTAGCTCGCCACCTGTTTTTACAAATAAGCCTCCAGTTATTTGCTTAATGGGGCCTACCGCTTCAGGTAAAACCGCTTTAGCGATGGCGCTTTGTGATAACTTGCCTTGTGATATTGTTAGTGTTGATTCTGCACTTATTTACCGCAATATGGACATAGGCACAGCTAAGCCTACGGCAGAAGAATTACAGCAATACCCTCATCGTTTAATTGACATAAAAGATGCAGCCCAAAGCTACTCTGTTGCTGAATTTTGTCGAGATGTTTTGGCTGAAATCAATGCTATTCGCGACCAAGGTCGAATACCATTATTAGTCGGTGGCACTATGATGTATTTTAAAGGACTTATTGAAGGAATATCACCCTTGCCCGAAGCCGATGCTGAGATCAGACAAAAGATAGAACAAGAAGCACAAGCATTCGGTTGGCAACATATGCATGAACAGTTATTGGCATGTGATCCACAAGCGGCAGAGCGAATTCATCCCAATGACCCGCAAAGAATTACCCGAGCATTAGAAGTTTTTCGCCTAACTGGAAATACTTTGTCACAATTAACTGAAACTAAGGGTGATAAACTTGCTGGTGATGTGTTACAAATAGCCATTGCGCCTTCAGAGCGAAAAACATTACATCAACGTATTGAACTACGCTTTAAACAGATGCTTGCTCAAGGCTTCAAAGACGAAGTAAAATCGCTGATGCGTCGCGATGATTTGCACGAAAACTTACCTTCAATACGTTGCGTTGGTTATCGACAAATGTGGCAACATTTACAAGGTGAATTTGATGAACAAGAAATGGAGTTTCGAGGTATTTGTGCCACCAGACAATTAGCGAAGCGACAATTAACCTGGTTGCGAAAATGGCCGAATTTAACATGGCTAACCATGGAAGACGAAAACAACTTAGCTAAAGTTTTAACCCTGCTTGAACAATTTCAAGCAAAGTGAGTATTTTTGATGTAAATTATTTGTTATATAGTAAGCAAATTTTGTGCATTGATGTATAATTTAATTTGTGTAGTATTATGAGAATATTAAGTAATAGCACATTATTTAGTATTTTTTAGTCAAGAATAATAAAAAGGACCAACTAATGGCAAAAGGTCAATCTTTACAAGACCCATTTTTAAATGCGTTACGTCGTGATCGTATTCCTGTAGCAATCTATTTAGTGAATGGTATTAAACTACAGGGACAAGTTGAATCATTTGATCAGTTTGTAATCTTACTCAAAAATACTGTAAGCCAAATGGTATATAAACATGCCATTTCTACTGTTGTACCTGCTCGCGCCGTTTCAACAGCACCGGTGCCAAACCAAGGCTTTAATCAGGATAGCCAAGATTAATGATGACCCTAAGTAATGCTTGGAGTTTAATACTTGTTTGATCGTTTTCAGGCCGGTGAAAAAGCAATACTTGTTCATATAGATTTTCCCGATGAAAATGCCCGAGAAGACTTAGCAGAATTTGAAATGCTAGTGACTTCTGCGGGCGTGACTTGCTTAGATATTGTTACGGGAAAACGGCAATCGCCTCATGCTAAATATTTTGTTGGTAGTGGTAAGGCACAAGAAATTGCTGATGCTGTACAATTATTCGATGCTAATGTTATTTTATTTAATCATAGCCTAGCTCCGTCACAAGAAAAAAATCTCGAAGCGCTTTGCCAGTGTCGAGTGATCGACCGAACAAGCTTGATTCTGGATATTTTTGCGCAACGTGCTAGAACGCATGAAGG
Source organism: Alteromonadaceae bacterium (assembly GCA_015487235.1). Lineage (GTDB taxonomy): Bacteria > Pseudomonadota > Gammaproteobacteria > Enterobacterales > Alteromonadaceae. The sequence continues at coordinate 4,693 of WFQC01000163.1, read as the reverse complement.
TAAGTTACAAGTTGAACTAGCACAACTTAGGCATATTAGTACGCGCCTTATTCGTGGCTGGACCCACTTAGAAAGACAAAAAGGTGGTATAGGCTTACGCGGCCCAGGAGAAACACAATTAGAAACTGATCGACGCTTATTACGTGAGCGTATGAAAAATATTCTGGCACGTTTGGCTAAAGTTGAACAACAACGCCAGCAAGGTCGTCGTGCTAGAACTCGGGCTGAAATACCAACAGTGTCTTTGGTTGGTTATACGAATGCAGGCAAATCAACCCTGTTTAATCAACTTACTTGCTCAGAAGTGTATGCAGCGGATCAACTTTTTGCCACCTTGGATCCCACCTTACGAAAAATTGAATTACAAGATGTTGGTCGAGTTGTATTGGCCGATACTGTAGGCTTTATTCGTCATTTGCCACATGATTTAGTTGCCGCCTTTAAAGCGACCCTAACAGAAACCCGAGAAGCTGAATTATTGTTGCATGTTATTGATATTGCTGATGAACGTCGCGACGATAATATTGAGCAAGTTGAAGACGTTTTGCGTGAAATTGAGGCAAGTGATGTACCGCAATTATTAATTTGTAACAAAATAGATTTATTGCCTGATGCCCAGGCAAGAATTGATAGAGATGATCAGGGTAAACCCATTAGGGTTTGGCTTAGTGCGCAAAAAAATATTGGCTTAGAGTTATTAAAACAAGCATTAAAAGAACGGCTTGGGGCGCAGGTTGTTAAGCACAGTTTGAAAATCCCTCCCAGTGCAGGGAAATTTCGTGGTATTTTTTATCAGCTAAACTGTATTGCTCATGAAGAATTTGATGAACAGGGAAATTGTTTGTTAGATGTAAGTTTACCACTGCGAGAATGGAACCGTTTAATAAAACAAGAGCAATCGCTTTTAGAAAACTTTATTCAGCAGTAACACACTGATACTATTAAGAGCATAAATTTTGGTATTATAGCGTTAACCTCATTAGTAAATTTTTATTGGAGACCAACATGGCTTGGAATGAACCGGGGAATAATGATAAAGATCCCTGGAAAAACAAAGGTGGAAAAAATCAAGGGCCACCAGATTTAGATGAGTTATTAAAAGAACTTAGCAATAAAATGGGTGGTATGTTTGGTGGAGGAGGTTCATCAAACAAATCAGGCAGTAATAATAGTTTTTCTGCAATTGGCATTGGCTTGGTATTAGTTATTGCGATTGTGGTTTATATTTTCAGTGGTTTTTACACCATAAAAGAAGCTGAAAAAGGCTTAGTGTTACGCTTTGGTCAATATTCAGGCATTGTAGAGCCTGGTTTACGTTGGAAGTGGACTTTTGCAGAACGTATTATACCCGTTGATGTGCAAACAACGCGTGATTTGCCTGCTTCTGGTTTTATGCTAACGCAAGACGAAAACGTGGTACGTGTTGAGATGCAAATTCAGTATCGTGTTGTTAATCCTCGCGATTATGTTTTTAGTGTTACCAACGCAGATGATAGTTTAAATCAAGCACTAGACAGTGCCTTACGATATGTTGTTGGCCATTCAAAAATGGATGACGTATTAACCAGTGGTCGTGAGCAAGTACGCCAATCAGTGTGGCAAGAATTAGAACGTATTATCGAGCCGTATCATTTAGGACTTATTATTGTTGACGTTAACTTTAAAGATGCACGCCCACCAGAAGAAGTAAAAGATGCTTTTGATGATGCGATTGCCGCACAAGAAGATGAAGTACGCTATTTACGTGAAGCTGAAGCTTATGCTCGAGGCATTGAACCACGCGCTCGTGGTCGTGTGAAACGTATGGAACAAGAAGCACTTGCTTATAAATCACAAATTTTGCTTGATGCAGAAGGTGAAGTAGCACGTTTCAATAAACTATTACCAGAATACCAAGCGGCGCCTGAAGTTACGCGTCAACGCTTATACATTGCAGCGATGGAAAAAATTTACAGTAATACTTCAAAAGTAATGGTCGATGTTGAAGGTGGTAATAATATGATTTACTTACCATTAGATAAAATTATGCAACAACAACAGCCCGAGAATCGTGTCATTAACAATAAAACGCCGCGCGTTACACCGCAAACGTCTACAACCAGTTCACCGACAAGAACAGGTCGAAGTGAACGTTTTAGCAATGGGAGAAACTAAATAATGAAGAATTTTTCTATTGCGATATTAATAGCGTTTTTATTATTGGTTATGTCATCGGTTTTCGTTATCAACGAAGGTGAGCGTGGTATTGTTTTTCAGTTTTCAAAAATAAAACGTGACGCGCAAACAGATCAAATGATTGTCTATGAACCGGGTTTACACTTCAAAATACCCTTTATTGAAAATGTACGTAAATTTGATGCGCGTATTCAAACCCTTGATGAAGCGCCGGATCGTTTTGTAACTTCAGAGAAAAAAGATTTAATGGTAGATTCTTATGCCAAATGGCGTATTGTTGATTTTTCAACCTTCTTTTTACGTACATCAGGATCTATAGAGAATGCGAAAGCGCTATTGAAACAAAAAATCAATAATGGTTTACGTACCGAATTTGGTAATCGCACCATTAAAGAAATTGTTTCAGGTGATCGCTTAGCCATTATGTCGAAGGCACTAGAAAGTGCAAAAAGTAGCCGTGAAGATCTTGGTATTGATGTTATCGATGTACGAGTTAAAGCAATTAACTTACCGCGCGAAGTGAGTAACTCTATCTATGATCGTATGCGTGCTGAACGTACTGCTGTTGCTAAAGAGCATCGCTCAAAAGGTCAAGAACAGGCTGAAATTATTCGTGCAACTATTGATAAAAAAGTGACTATTATGCTAGCTGATGCACAGAAAAAAGCCTTTGAAATTCGTGGTGAAGGTGATGCTTTAGCGGCAAAAGTATATGCTGATGCTTATGGTAAAGATCCTGAGTTTTATGGCTTTTATCGTAGCCTACAAGCCTATGAAAATAGCTTTAGTAGTAAAAGTGATATTATGGTGTTAAAGCCTGATAGTGATTTTTTCCGTTACCTGAAAGAGTCAGATAAAAAGAAAAAATAACATTATTTACTTTACGATCAAAAGGGTACTTTTAAAGTACCCTTTTTTATACGTGATAGGCAGGCTATTTTGTAAAAATACGTTGAAAAAACCACCATAATAACTTGGAGTCTTTTTTGAATTTTGATAGAATCCCCGCCTAATTTTTTTACGAAATAACAAAACATGGGCAAAAACGTCGTAGTTCTTGGCACTCAATGGGGTGACGAAGGTAAAGGTAAGATTGTTGACTTACTTACAGATAAGGCAAGTTATGTAGTTCGCTATCAAGGCGGCCACAATGCAGGTCATACGCTGGTTATTGATGGTGAAAAAACAGTTCTACATTTAATTCCCTCTGGTATTTTACGTGATAATGTAAAATGTTTAATTGGTCACGGTGTTGTCTTGTGTCCAAAAGCATTGATGAATGAAATAAAAATGCTTGAAGCAAAAGGTATTCCCGTTCGTGAACGCTTATTAATCAGTGATGCTTGCCCGCTTATTCTTCCTTATCATAATGCGCTTGACTTAGCGCGTGAAAAGGCTCGTGGCAATAAAGCGATAGGTACAACAGGTCGTGGTATTGGGCCAGCATACGAAGATAAAGTTGCGCGTCGAGGGTTACGCGTGGGTGACTTATTTTGTCCAGAAAGCTTTGCGGCCAAGTTAAAAGAAATCGTTGAATATCATAATTTTTCTTTAACACAATATTATAAAGTTGATGCCGTTAACTATGAAGAAATTTTAGCTGATGCGATGGCCGTTGCTCAAGTGATCAAAGATATGACAGCAGATATTGCTGAAATTTTAGATCAAGCCCGTCGTAATGGTAATGCTATTATGTTTGAAGGTGCACAAGGCACCTTGCTTGATATTGATCATGGCACTTATCCTTACGTAACGTCATCAAATACAACAGCGGGTGGTGTTTCGACAGGTTGTGGTTTTGGCCCTCGTCATATTGACTATGTTTTGGGTATTACTAAAGCTTATACAACGCGTGTAGGCTCAGGTCCTTTCCCTACAGAACTTGATGATGAAATTGGTCACCATTTAGGTACAGTGGGTCATGAATTTGGAGCTACTACGGGTCGTGAACGCCGTTGTGGTTGGTTTGATGCTGTAGCCATGCATCGTGCAGTACAAGTAAATAGTGTTAGTGGTTTTTGTTTAACAAAGCTGGACGTATTAGATGGTTTAGAAACCTTAAAAATTTGTACTGCTTACAAAACAGAAACGGGTGAATTAGTCACAGTGCCACCAACTGCGGCGGAAGGCTATGACAAAATAACACCTGTGTATGAAGAATTGCCAGGTTGGAGTGAAAAAACCTTTGGCTTGCAATCAGTTGAAGAGCTTCCTGCTAATGCAAAAGCTTATATTAAACGTATTGAGGAGCTAACCGGTGTGCCTGTTGATATAATTTCAACAGGGCCTGATCGTAATGAAACCATGATTTTGGTTAACCCGTTCAGTGATTAATTTTTATTGCTTGCAGTTTTAAGCCGATCAAGTGCTGGCTTGATATAATACCAAGTTGATTAAGTTCTTTCCCACTCAGCGAGAATTAAAAGGCTTAGAGGCAAGGCATTGATTGAAGAGAATGGTTGTTCCCTTGTCAAAATCAATAACGCAGCATATAAGCCTTTTAAACTCGCCCTTCGGG
>WFQC01000162.1 GCA_015487235.1 Alteromonadaceae bacterium | reverse complement strand
CAATACCACCATTCCACATAAGATCTACATCCATTTTTAAAATGGCTTGGATCAAATCATTAGGCGACATTGATTGCTTTTTAGTGTTTAACATTTTCTTAATTTGTGGAGACAATTTAATTGATTTAGCTGCACGACTAAAAATACCACCGCCTTCAGAAATTAGCTCTTTGTTATAATCTTCCCAGCTACAACCGGGTAAATTAAACAAACGTTTACGCTCTTTGTAGCTAGTTGCAGAATCAGGATCAGGGTCAATAAAAATATGCATGTGGTTAAAAGCCGCTTGCAAACGAATATGTTTAGAAAGCAACATGCCATTACCAAATACATCACCGGCCATATCACCTACACCCATACAGGTAAAGTCAGTGGTTTGGCAATCTATACCAAGCTCTCTAAAGTGACGTTTAACAGATTCCCAAGCGCCTCGTGCCGTTATTCCCATTGCTTTATGATCATAACCTACACTACCACCTGAGGCGAAAGCATCTCCTAACCAGAAGTTATATTCTTCAGAAATACCATTAGCTATATCAGAGAAGGTTGCTGTGCCCTTGTCTGCAGCAACAACTAAGTATGGGTCATCCTCATCAAGGCGAACCACATCAGTTGGGTGAACAATTTCGCCACCAACAATATTATCAGTTAAATCAAGTAAACCGCGAATAAAGGTACGGTAGCACTCTTTACCTGCCTCAAAAATTTCTTGGCGAGAACCGTTTGCAGGTAACTGTTTGCAAACAAATCCCCCTTTTGAGCCTACAGGTACAATAACAGTATTTTTAACTTGCTGTGCTTTTACCAAGCCAAGAATTTCTGTTCTAAAATCTTCTCGTCTATCAGACCAGCGTAAACCACCACGCGCTACTTTACCAAAGCGTAAATGCACCCCTTCAACTTGTGGTGAATAAACAAATATTTCAAATTTAGGTGCTGGTTGAGGTATTTCAGAAATAGTTGCTGAAGCAATTTTAAATGAAATATAAGTTTTATCTTTACCTTCAGCATTTTTTTGGAAAAAGTTTGTTCTTATTGTGGCATTAATAAGTTCGGCAAAGCGGCGAATAATACGATCATCATCAAGGTTTTTAACAACATCTAACGAGGTTTCAATATTAGCAATAACATTGTTGATTGATTTTTCGCTACGCTTACTTTTAGGATCAAACCGCAAGGTAAATAGTTTAATTAATAGCTCGGCAATATTTGGATAACGACTAAAAGTATCTTCAACATATTGTTGGCTAAAAGTACCGCCTATTTGTCGCTTATATTTTGAATAAGCACGCAAAATTGATACTTCACGGCCATTTAACCCCGCGCCTAAAATAAGACGGTTAAAGCCATCATCTTCAAGTTGTCCATGCCATACTCGTGCAAAAGCATCTTGGAACAGAATGCGTACTTTGTGTAAATCAAAGTCTGCATTGCCGGTTAACAACATTGAAAAGTCTAAAATCCAACACATTTCACCGTCAGCTGTTTTGATCGCATAAGGGCTTTCGCCAATAACACGTAAACCAAAGTTTTCTAGCATCGGCAAAACATCTGAAAGGTGAATGGGGTCGCCTTTATGAAATAGTTTTAGTTTTACAAAACGGCTATCAGCCTTTTCTTCTAAGGGTTGATAAAAAAGCATTTCTAAATCATTGTCTTCGTTAATGCTTTCTAATTTTTCAATATCAACAATGGCTGAACCCGGTAAGACTTCGTCTTTGTAAGACTGTGGGAAGCTGGCATATTTTCGGGCTAATGCTTTCGCTTGTGCTTCACCATAACTTGCACTTAAAGCAGCAACCAATTTATCGTCCCAATTACGTGCGGCTTCATTAATATTTTTTTCTAATTCTTTCACATTCACATCCGCTTTTGTTGAGTTAACTCGCACAATATAGTGCGTTCTTGCCTGTACTGATTCAGAGAAAAACGTTGTAAATTCAACTTCTTCGTCACTACCAAAAGCTTCTTGTAGAATTTTTTGCGTTTCAATACGTAATTGTGTGTTATAACGCTCTCTTGGTACATAAACCATGCAAGAATAAAAGCGACCAAAAGGATCTCTACGTACAAATAAACCACAATAGTCTCGCTCTTGCATCTGTAAAATGCCCATCACATTTTGCAAGAGTTCATCAACCGATGACTGTAGTATTTCATCACGCGGATAGGTTTCTAAAATATTAATCAACGTTTTATAGGCGTGGGTTCCTTTAGCAAAGCCTGAAGCATCGCAAACCGCCATCACTTTTGATTTAATCAAGGGTAAATGTAATGCACTATTGGTATAGTAAGCTGAGCCAAATAAGCCAACAAAACGTTCCTCGCCAATAACATTACCTTTGTTATCAAATCGTTTTATACCAATGTAATCTAAATGCGCTGGACGATGAACGCGAGAACGAGAATTGGTTTTGGTTAAAATTAAATGATTTGGCCCCATGGCTAATTCTCGCCCAGCTTCACTCAAGGTTGAAATAAGGCGACGCTTAGTTCCTTTAGAGTTTTTCATTAAGCCTAAGCTTGAATCAACATTTGCCTCAAGTGCTATATCGCCTTTTAATACTTCAACATCGTATGAACGATATCCCATCAGGGTAAAGTTATTATCTGCAACCCATGATAAAAACTCTAACGTATCTTCTTTTTCTTTTTTACCCCCCGGTAACTTAGCTTTTTTAACTTCTGCAATCACTTCATTTAAGCGATTAAGCATGGGTTTCCAATCATTAACGGTGAGGGAAATATCTTCAACCACTGATAATAATTCTGTTTTGATAGTATCGAGTTCTTGTTGTGTCGATTGACGATCTATTTCAATAAAAAAAACGGTGTCAGTAGAAGTTGCTTTAAGTTTAGTGTCACTGGCAGAAGCTAAATCAACAATTTGTAATTTTTTATCACGAACAATTTTGATTGGATTATTTAGCATTAAGTGTGGAGATAAGCCTAACCGATTTAGAGCGATACGAATAGAGTCAACCAAAAACGGCATGTCTTTTACAATAACTTCAATAATCGTATGGCTCGATTTCCAACCATTTTTACTTACTGAAGGATTAAATACATGGATCACAGGCGTATCATCTGTGTGTTCATTCAATGAACTCCACAAACTGAGCGTTGCGCCATATAAATCACTGTCATTTCGACTATCAAGATCGAGAGCCGACATATTACAGTACAATAGATCCGCAAACTTAGAAACAAGATGTGCTGTATCTTCAGGTACTTTTTGCTGAATTAGCTTTGCTACATTTTTTAGAATTACTGAGGGTAAACCTTCTACGAACGCCATGCCGTTTTCCTTTTTGGTAAACGATTTATAAATTATTATGGTTTTTTATCTATTGATAGCCTACATATTACAGAACAATATTCATACCAAATGAAGTTATGATGCGATCATCGTCAACAGTGTAAATCATCAGCTTTTAGCCACTTGAAAATTTACTTTTATTGCTTTTTGAGCACTTATGCCCTGCAAATGGTATAAAAATAAATATAGGTACAATAATTAATATTTATTTTTAATATTGTTCAAAGTAATAGAATAGACTATTAAAGCGATTTTATTAAGAAATTTAAGGTATTGCGAGTGTTTTTTTGATCTGTTTTCAGCACTAGTTACAGAATGAAATAATCGCAGTAAAAAATTATGCAGATTATTAAAATAGAAAATGGCCTGACGGCCATTTTCTTCTACTAAGAACCTCGTATTTATAAGTGTTTCAGCAAGGTTTGTCTTTTAAACTAACTTTGCATACTTATGCTTTTACTATGCTTTTTTGTTTGGCCATAAAAATGTAGCAATAGCAGGCAAAACAATTACTGCGGCAAGCATATTGACTAAAAACATAAACGTTAACAATATGCCCATGTCTACTTGGAATTTCAAATCAGAGAAAAACCATGTTGAAACCCCAATAGCCAGAGTAACACCTGTAATTAAAACCGCACTGCCTCTTTCACGTAATGCGGCAAGATAAGCTTGCTGAATACCCTCTCCATTTTTTAAGCGAGCACTCATCGTTGATAAAATATAAATACCGTAATCAACACCAATACCAACACCTAATGCAATAACAGGTAATGTTGAAACGGTTAAACCTATATCTAAAAAAGTCATCAGTGCTTGTGCTAGTGTTGAAACCACGTACAAAGGTATCACAACCGATATTGTTGCTCTTACACTTCTAAAGCTGATCAAACACAATAGGATAACCGCAATATAAACATAGATAATCATCGGTATTTGCGCACCTGAAACGGCTTCATTCGTTGCAGCCATAACGCCTACAGGACCAGAAGCAAGCTTAAACTTAATTTTATCATTACCAAATTCTTTAGCTGCTTCTTTAACCGCTTTAACAACACGGTTAATAGTCTCTGCTTTATGGTCTTTTAAAAATAAAATAACCGGCATAACACTACAATCACTGTTTAACAAACCACTGGTTGTTGGTACACGTGCTATAGACTGTACTAACGTTTGCTGATTACGTGATAATACTCGCCATTTTGGATTGCCTTCGTTATAGCCCGCATTCACAATTTTGGCGATAGAAGCTAAACTAACCGCCGATTGAACGCCTGGTACATTTTCCATACGCCATTGAAATTTATCAATGGTTTCTAATGTTTCATAATAAGTACAAGAATCAGGAAAGGTTTCCACAATAACAGACATATAATCTACACTAATCGCGTAATTGTCTGTAATTGAAAAAGTATCTTGGTTATAGCGTGACGATTCATGTAATGCGGGTGCCCCCGCATGTAGTTCACCAATTTTCATCTGCTGTGAGTATTGAAAACCAAATATATATAGAACAGCTGTCACCGTTAAAATAATAATTGCTGGTTTTTTAGTTGCAAAAGATGACATAAAACGCCAAATACCAAATTCATGTTCATGCACAAAATTAGTTTTAGCTTGTACTTTAATCTCTTTCTGCTTAAAGCGTACAAAAGAAACCAATACAGGTAATAAAATCAAGTTCGTTAAAATGACAATCGCAACACCGAGTGATGCAGTGATCGCTAACTCGCGAATAATACCAATATCAATGGCCAGTAAGGTTAAAAAACCAACAGTATCTGAAAGTAAAGCAATCCCCCCGGGAATAAGCAATGCTCGAAAGCTCGCTTGCGCAGCTTCTTTTGCTGTTTTCCCTAACGCCACTTGCTTACTGATTGAATTAATCATTTGTACGCCATGACTAACCCCAATCGCAAAAATTAGAAAAGGGATCAAAATTGACATGGGATCAATACCAAAGCCAAGCACCGACAACATGCCCATTTGCCAAATAACTGCAATTAACGAACAAACAATAGGTAAAACGGTTAAGGTAATAGAATGGCAAAAGAAATAAACCATAACAGCAGTAATGGCGATAGCTATTCCAAAAAAGGCAACAACACCTTTAGCACCTTCAGCAACATCACCCACCATTTTAGCAAAACCAATGATGTGAATTTTTATGTTACCTTTTTCAAACTTCTGTCGTATTTCTTTTTCAAGTTGATCGGCTATTTTTAAGGTATCAAGCTTTTCCCCTGTTTCAGGGTTAATTTCCATCAATGAAGTTTTAACCATGGCACAGCTATAGTCATCTGAAACCATACGTCCAACAATACCCGCTTTTTCTATATTACGTTTAACAATAGCCAATCCTTCTGGTGTAGGCTTAAAATCAGCGGGAATAACTGGGCCTCCAGCAAAACCATCTTCAACAACTTCAACAAAGCGAGTACTTGGTGAAAACAGCGAGTTTACTTGAATACGGTCAACACCTGGAATAAAAAATAATTGATCATGCACACCTTTTAGGGCACTAAAAAATTCAGGATTAAAAATATCACCTTTTTCATCACATACTGAAATTAAAATATTATTAGCACCACCAAAGTTTTGCTGATGCTTTAAATAGGTTTTCATGTATTCATGATTCAGAGGAATATTTTTAGTAAAGGCAGCATCAAGCTTTATATGACTAGCTTGATAAACCAAACCAATTGTTGCTAATAAGAAAACAACTAAAACAAATAGGCGATGACGAAAAAGCCCTACTTCAATACGATTAATTAACGAATTTGCACTCATTTTTATTTCACTTTAATTATTTTTATACCAACATCAGAAACAGCGATAAGCTGACCATTGAACCATACCCCTGCAATTAAAGGCTTTCCATCGCTTTGTGTTTGTAGTTTGTAAGACTGTCCATCATCATTACTGACTAAAATAACCCCATTATTACCGAGCACAATAATACGGTTATCATCAGTTAATACGATAGAGTTAAGCAATGCGGTTGTCCCACTATTAACTTGCTGCCAAGGACGACCATTTTTTAAACTACGAAAAATATGACCTCGTAAACCCACAACAAGTAAATTACCTTCGTGAGTACGTGTTATATCAAAAAAAGAGCCATGATAGATTTCATCAAATTTTTGCCAATGTTGACCAAAGTCATTACTTTTAGCAATCAGACCAATTTCACCAACCAAATACAAAGTACGACCATCTTGAATAATACGGTTAAAATGCGGCAAAATACTTGAGGTTTCATCTAAATAAGCTTCTTCATCTTCAGCTTTAAGATCGGCTAAATACTCGGCATCATCAGGGTTCAAAAATTCTTGATGAAACTCACTTTTCCATGTTTTTCCCCCATCATTAGTGCGATAAAAAAGCCCATAAGCACCAACTGCAACCCCTTCCTGCTCATTTTTAAAGACAACGTCTAATAAAGGCTTTTCTTTCTCAGGCATATACTGCTGCACTTGCCAAGTTTGTCCGCCATCGCGGGTATGTAAAATACTGTCATCATGGCCAACAGCCCAACCTTTTAGCGCATTAATAAAGAAAACACTGGTTAGCGTTGACTGAATAGGCACAGCCGCTTGTTGCCAATTAACACCATCATTTGAAAGTAAAATATGCCCATGTTGACCAACCGCAACTAATTTTGATGAATCAACTAGGGTAATATCCAGTAATAGTGATTTACTTGCTAAGGGAGCTATTTCTGATGCTTGTTTAGCATTTGCAGTAGCAATAACACCTAGCGTTGTGGTAATTAAAAACAGACAAGGCAAGAGAATGGCGCTGAAAAATCGTCTCATAAAATAAAACCTAATAATAAAAATGAAATGACAAAGCTTATGTTCAATATGATTTTAAACTAATCATACGAAATAATTGAATTTCATCTCAACTATTTCGTATGATAAGTAATTGATGTAAAAGTAAATATACCTTTTGTATACTCTTCATTCATAAAAAAAATAATACTCTTTATATAAAAACGGCTGACGATAATTGCCAGCCGCCTTACATTGGTTGGGTAAATTATCTACGACCTTCACGTCTTAATGCTGATGGCGTAAATTCTTTATCCTTCAACTGAACTGAAAAATCATACATATTCGCCTCGTTATCTAAGCCTAAAGCAATATAACGGCGAGATTGTAAATCATGGAATACTTCTAATGTAGACCATTGTGTTGGTACTTCATAGTAATTTAAACCATGCGCCATACCTACACGATAAAGTTCATCACGGTTATCATAAATATCTGTGATGGCTATTTGCCAGCTATCTTCATCGATAAAGAATACACGTTTCTTATAGGTATGACGAGTATCTGGTTTTAAATTAGCTTCAACAACCCAAACACGGTGCTTCTCATAACGTACTAAGTCAGGGTTAATATGACCTGGTTGTAAAATATCTTTATATTTTACCTTATCGCTATGTAAACGGTAGTCATTATAAGGAATTAATAGCTCTCGTTTACCTTTTAATGTCCATGTGTAACGGTTTGGAGCACCATTAAACATATCAAAATCATCTGTAGTTCTTAAACCATCTGATGCTGTACCTGGGGCATCATAAGCTACATTTGGCGCACGACGTACACGACGTTGTCCTGTGTTATATGTCCAAGCTTGACGTGGTGTTTTAATTTGATCCATCGTTTCATGAACCAATAAAGCTGTACCAGCCAAACGCGCAGGCTCTGTTACTTTTTGCTTGAATTTAAACAAAATGTTTGTTTCTGCTAACTTTTCAGGTGTAGCGTCTTTAGCATCGTATGGCAGTAATAATCTGTCATCAAAACCAATAAAAGTGTAATCACCTGATTTAGTTGGTGCCGCTTGTCCACCTTGACGAACAACCGCTTCACCGCGATAACGAACAATGTGGTTCCATATTGCTTCTAGACCATTGGCCGGAATAGGAAATGGAATACCAATTGCCGCACCTTTTAAGCCATTACCACCTTCAACAAGTTCAGCTCGCGTAGCATTCTCTTTGATCGCTTTATAAACATACTCTGGAAAAGAAGCTGAGCGTCTTGTTTTATATACGTTCATTTTAAAAGTATCAGGATAAGTAGCAAACATTTTTATTTGCCCTGGCGTTAAAAACTCTTTGTACTTATCAACATTACTTGCCGTGATCGTATATTCGATTTTATCATTAGGATAAGGATCAGGATGATGATCACCTTTTTTATAACTTGCTGGCGGTGTAGTAATACCACCTGTCCACTCAGGAATGGAACCATCTGCGTTAGCCGCTTTTACCGCCCCCATTGGCGTTAATTCTTTTCCTAATTTAGCTGCTTGCTCTGGGCTAATTTTTGCAAGTGCGGGGTTACCTACAAGTACAAGAGAAACAGCTAAAGACAATAACGTTTTCTTTGTTATTGATTTGCTCTTCATCAAATTGTTTTTTATTGAAATATTGTTCATTGAAAAGAGTCCTTAAATTGAATACTTAATACTAAAAGAAACATAATCGCGATCTGATAAGGCATTTGCACTACCTGTTCCACCCCAGAATGAGTTGTAAGAAAAGTTAGCAGACCAACGGCTTTGATAATCAAAATCAACCCCTAATGATAGCGATTTTCTGTCTTCAACAAATAAGAATAATGGATCGGGCGTTGTGCCTGATACATCATGCGAAAATACTGCGCGAGGAAATACGTTTACACCAGCAAAAACATTGTTATATTCAAGTTTAGCTAATATACGATAGCCCCAAGCAAAATCATCTGGGAACGGGTTAGTTTCTCGACCGTTTTGAATACCCAGTTCTAAACCTTCTTTACCCTCAATACCACCATTACGTGAATTGCCAGGGCTGTTTAGACGAAGTACACTCGGATCAGGCATATCTTGAATACTGATACCACCTACTTCTAATAAACCGACAAATTGATCAGCCCCTAATGTTGGGCCAAACAGTTGTGTTAACGTTACTTGTGCTTGCAAAGTATCTGTTAGTATAAAACCATCTGCCTGAACACCTGGCCCATAAGGTTGGCCTGTACTAGGATCAACCATTTGTGAAATACCATCAAGATCAGAGCGCAAACCTGCATTTGCTAACTGTTGTGGCATTGCAGCAAATAGCAATTCAACATCATCTATTTGCAAGGGTTCATCTTGACGATAAGACACTTCACCCGCAACTGAGGTTGTTCCTATTGCGGTATTAAAGCTCATTGCATAGAGCTTAATATCTTCAGGATAAGCTAATTTAACTTGAGAAAAAGCGCCTAAGTTATCATACAGATTATCCATAGTAATGGTATTTGTTGCTAAATAACCTAAGTCAGCACCAATAGTTGCTGCAGAAAAATCAGCTGTAGCACCCGAGAATAAAGGTCTACGACTATGATAATTCATGTAGTAAAAGCTTAGCTCTGTATCATTCATTTCTGGTAGATACCAAGTTAAACGTAAACCATATTGACCACCATCTTTAGGCTGAATTTCAGCATAATCACCAGGCGCTCTTAATGTGATTTTTGTTGGGTAAGCTAGATAAGCTTGTGCAGCAGCAGGATTACCAGAACGAGCTAACTCGCCGATTTGGTTTAATCCCGCAATTAACGTATCTGCATCAATATCAGGATTACCACTAAAGCCTAACTGAACATTATTATATTGACCACCTTCACCCGCAAAGTCATTGGTAGAGAAATAACTACCCGGTACTGGTAGTAAGGTTTGTTCCCAACGGTATTGGTAAAAAGCTTCAACATTAAAGGTGTCTGTTACCCCTAATGACATCCAAATGGCACCAAAAGGAATGAAGGCTTCTTTCAACTCAGCACCAGGAGCTCTTAAACGCGCAACATCAACAGGATTTAGCTCACTAATACCATGAGCAATTAAGGTACTTTCACCCCAACTGATCACCTGATCACCTACGCGAACAGAAAAGGGCATATCACCTAATTCAAAGTCACCGTAAACAAATGCATCTAATAAACGAATATCACGACATGCTAATGTTTTAGCTTCACTGTCTCGACATGGGCTACTTTGATTACCAGAAATAGGGTTAGTCCATGGGCGATCATTGTCCATCATTTCAAAATCGTAGTAATACATACCACGAACAAATAGGCCAACGTTATCATAACGAATATCTAATTCATGTGACCCTTTAAATACAGTTGAAAAAGCATCACCTGCATCAAAGTTTAAATTACCATTATCAACGTTATTTGAATAACCGCCCGCCCCTTGCCAAATTACTGTATTGGTAGGATTAGGATTAAATGCAGCATTGTAATTACTAAAGTCAAATCCGTTATTTAGGTTATTTGATTTACCAATTAAGGTATCCCAATCACGATCTTCAACACGGATACTTGTTCCTAAACTAAACGTTGAGTCAAAGCTAATATCAAAATTACCTAGTTGAAACTTTGCTGCGCTAACGTTAGTAGCCGCAAGTGAAATAATAGCCGCAGCTATGCCTGTAACTAATGGTTTTTTATTAAATTTATAGTGAGGGCTTTGTTTCATTCATTCTCTCCCCAGACCCGCAATAGACTGTTTTATGCATTATTGTTGTTATCGTAACTGCTTTATATCACTGTTTTATATTAACAGTAATTAAACAACTACCGTATATGCTCAATTGATAGTTAATTTATTTTTCCTTCCCTAGTGCTTCTATAAATCGAAGCGGGATACCACAATAATTGCATCATTTGAACATCGAGGCAAGGCTTTCTAACACGACTTAAAGCTCGGTATTTCAAGGAATTGAGCTTTAAAAGGTGAATAAAAAACCCCTCTGTTTAAAACGTTTGTTTGAATTCGACGCACAGCATTTTTACACATCACCACTAAGTTAATGAATTAATAGGTATTTAATTACCTTTTGTTACATAAACAAAAACCATAATGGTCTGACCACTGTTTAAAGCAAATACTCAAATTTTTATAATTTAGTTAAAGAAAAAAATTTATTATTTTTTGTCTCTAAGCAAAAAGAGCCTCGTATTCCTGTTGCTGTTACAAACTTTCGTAAATGTTGTGCTGGAAATTGCACTTTTAAACCTTTGGTTGTCGTTACAACAATTGCTTTAACCTGCCCTTGATAATAGGGCAGAAAATCTTGATACGCTATATTCAATGAAAAAAAATATTGTTGCCTTGTCATATAAGCAATATTCTCTTAATAAAGTTTATTCGTTTAAAGCAGCATCTAATTTTTCTTTTAAATCTTTTGATAAATTAGGTAAATCATATAAACGTAACAATTCTGCTTTCATCAGCGCTTGGTGGTGCTGATTAAAACGCTTAAAGTTCATCAACGGTGTTAATAGGCGTGATGCCACTTGTGGATTAATCTCATTTAATAACACTAAGTTGTCAACTAAAAATTGATACCCTTGCCCTGTCGGTATATGAAAATATTGCGGGTTATGTTGACTAAAAGAGCCGATTAATGAGCGCGCCCTATTGGGGTTTTTTAAACTAAATAAACGGTGCTTACTTAATTGCTGTAATTGGGTAAATATTTCATCGCTGTTACGTAGTGCATTAAGCATAAACCATTTATCCATGACCAAAGCGGTGTTATGCCACGCTGCTTCGAAAGTTTGCATTTGGGCTGTGAAACTGGCTAAGTTGTTTTGCGCACTTATACGCAACGCCGCTAAACAATCAGTCATATTATCAGCGCTATCAAACTGTTCAATTACTAATGTGTGATATTGCGTCAATGTGCCTAAATAAGATAAACAAACATTCTTTAATGAGCGTTTAGCTACTGATGCCGCATCATTTTGATAATGAGCTTGCTGACATGCTTGATACACTGCTAAAAACTGAGTTTGTAAGCCTTTTGCAAGGAAAGATTTAAGTTGGCTAATGGCCTTCACTAACGCAATGGGATCAACGTTATCCATTAAGTCAACTAACTGATCAAATTCAGGTAAAATAAGCTGTTCTGCAATTAAGGCTTGGTCGATATCTGAATGTAAAATGCGTCCAAAAACATTCAACAATGATTCAGGTAAAACAGTTTGAGGATCACAGGCTAACGCTTTAATATAACTAATTAATAATTGTTGCCCTGCATCCCAACGACAAAAGCTGTCTTGAGCATCAACCATAATTGTTGCTAACTCTTTATCACTGCATTGTTGAACAAGTTTTACCGGCGCAGAAAAATTCCCTAATAATGCCACAACAGGCTTATGCTCATAATGAGAAAACGTCCATGATTGCTCGGCTTGGGTTAACATTAATAATTGGCTTTGCACGGGTTTATCTTGACTAATTAGTTCAATTTTTATCGGTATATGCAAAGCATCAAATTGAGAGTTTGGTAACTTTTGTTTTAACGTTAATGAAAGTTCTTGCTTGTTGGCATCATAGCTTTCTATCACTTCAACCGTGGGTGTGCCTACTTGGCTATACCAACGTTTAAAGAGTGTTAAGTCTATGCTATTGGCATCAGCCATTGCTTCTACAAAGTCATCACAAGTTACTGCCATGCCGTCAAAGCGTTGAAAATAACATTTCATCCCTTGTTTAAAGCCTTGTTCGCCTAATATGGTGTGTAGCATACGAATAACTTCAGCCCCTTTTTCGTAAACAGTCAGGGTGTAAAAATTATTCATCTCAAGCACTTTTTCAGGGCGAATAGGATGAGCCATAGGGCCAGCATCTTCAGCAAATTGATGAGTGCGCAATAAGCGAACATTTTGAATACGAGTAACAGCCGCAGAGTGCATGTCTGCACTAAATTGTTGGTCACGAAAAACCGTTAAACCTTCTTTTAAACTCAGTTGAAACCAGTCTCGACAAGTAACTCGATTACCGGTCCAATTATGAAAATATTCATGGGCAATTACAGACTCTACATTAAAGTAATCGGTGTCAGTAGCCGTTTCACTGTCAGCTAAAACAAATTTACTATTAAAAACATTTAGCCCTTTATTTTCCATTGCGCCCATATTGAAAAAATCGACGGCTACAATCATGTAAATGTCTAAATCGTATTCTAAATCGAAGCTTTCTTCATCCCACTTCATTGAAGCTTTTAAAGAAGCCATCGCATGTGCTGCTCGTTTTGCATTGCCTTTATCAACAAAAATTTCTAAATTGACCTGTTTTCCTGATCTACGTATAAAAGTATCGCGCAATACATCAAAGTCACCCGCAACTAAAGCAAATAAATAACAAGGTTTAGGAAAAGGATCATGCCATGTAGCAAAGTGTTTTCCATGAGCAAGCTCACCACTGTCAATTTTATTACCATTACTTAGTAAATAAGGATAACGTGCTTTATCGGCAATAATTTTTGTGGTAAAGATAGCCATAACATCAGGGCGATCTAAATAATAGGTAATGCGCCTAAACCCTTCGGCTTCACATTGAGTACAAAAAGCATTACCTGACTTGAACAAACCTTCTAATGCAGTGTTGTTACTGGGATCGATTTCTGTTTCTATTTCAAGCGAAAAAGCATCTTCTAACAACTCTGAAGCAATAATCAATTGGCTATTATTCAGCTGATATTGAGCCTCGGTTAATCGTTTATTATTCAAAACTAAAGCATTTAATTTTAATTGCTCACCATTGAGCACTAAATCGGCATTGTCAGTTTTTCTTTCTACATTAAGGCAACTTATCACCTTAGTTTTAGTGTCGTCTAATTCAATAGTTAGTGCTATTTGTTTGATAGTAAATGCAGGAGGTTGATAATCAGCTAAATAGCGCGGTGTAAAATCAGTCATAGCAAGCCTTTATATATGGAAATCGTTAATAAAAAACAGAGTAAAAAAGTCTTCAAACATCAACAGCCTTTAGTGTTGTACCCTTGGGCTTTTGCTGGTTTTAATTAATCGTAAGCAATTAAAGTATATTAGCGTAAATAACAAGAAAGCCTGTAAATACAGGCTTCTATCTTAAATCATTATGAGGCTTTTTGGGTAGTCACTAAACGTTTTATTTTGAAACCTAAATAACCGTAAATAATAGCTAAAACAGGGTTAATAAGGTTAAAGAAACTGTAAAAAATATAATCTAATGGGTTCACTAATAAAACGCTATACATATAAGCGCCACAGGTATTCCATGGAATTAAAGGCGAAGTTATCGTGCCTGAGTCTTCTAATGTTCTACTTAACACAACAGGATGTAACCCTCGACGCTCATATTCTTCTTTATACATGCGACCTGGCATCACAATAGCCATATATTGATCTGCCGTAATTAAATTTGTACCAATACAGGTTGCTACGGTACTGGCAATTAAACTGCCTGTTGATTTAGCCGCCGCTAAAATAGCATTAACAAATTTGCGCAACATACCTAAATGCTCAAGCACAGCACCAAAACTTAATGCACACATGATCAACCAAATAGTATTTAACATGCTAGACATGCCTCCACCACTTAGTAGTTTATCAAGCTCGGCATTATTTGTTTTAATGCTTACACCATCAAAAAATGCTGTCCAAACCACCTTTACATGCCCTGTAAAAATATCACTACCTTGTTCGGCAAGGCGCATAATCAGCTCTGACTGAAAAAGTACCGCCCATATCGCCCCCATAATAGCACCAACAGCGACCGCAGGAAAAGCCGGTACTTTTTTCATTGCCAGCCCTAATAAAACCAATAAAGGCACTAAGTTAATTAAACCTATATTAAATTGTTGTTCTAGCTGGTTGGTTAATGTATCAATTGCTACCGTTGAACTACTCACGTCTTCATTAAAACCAAGTATGATAAAAATAAATAAAGCCGTACTAATTGAAGGAATAGTTGTCCAAAGCATATAGCGAATATGAGCAAAAAGTTCACTACCAGCAACCGCAGGGGCTAAGTTCGTGGTTTCAGAGAGTGGTGATATTTTATCGCCAAAATAAGCACCTGAAATAATAGCACCCGCTGTAATAGGTAAAGATAAATCTAAACCTTGCGCAATACCGATCAGCGCAACACCAATGGTAGCTGCAGTTGTCCATGAACTGCCAATACTCATTGCAACAATACCGCAAATAACACAAGCTGCGGCATAAAACCACGCGGGATCTAAAATTTGTAATCCATAGTAAATCATTGTGGGCACTGTGCCCGATAATAGCCAAGTACCAATCAAAGAGCCCACTGACAATAAAATTAATACTGCGCCTAAAGACAATGAAATACCATGCACTATGGCCTTCTCTATTTCAGCCCAAGTATAACCATTTTTAAAACCAATAATAATGGCGATACCCATACTCAGTAGTAGTGCTATTTGGTTCGGGCCATAAGAAGAATTATCTCCAAAGTAAAATACCCCCGCTGACAGCATGATCACTAAAGCTATAACAGGAATAAACGCATCAATAAAACTTGGAGGTCTAGTCGTTGAATCTAAGCGTGTTGGTTCTGACATGGGGGTATATTTTCCTCTTTATTATTTTTCTTATTTAGGGCTCGCCCTATTCTTTGATGATAATTGTTGTAATTACGAAATATTTAGTAATCTAACACTAAATTTAAATTAAAACAAAGCCGCCCATTAGGCGGCTAATAAAACAAATCAATAAAAACATATGGTTATGCTATTTTTTAGCATATTTACCTAGCGAAGCTAAATCAAAGGTAATTTTTGCTGCTTCATCTAAAAATGGATCTAATTCATTGAGCTCATCAGGTAAGTCTTCTAGTGACGTTATTTTTTCTTTACCCATAGCCACTAAACGCTCATTCGCTCTTTTTAAACGCTTCGCTTTATTTTCTTCACGCTTCGCTTTACGCACAGCTAAATTTAAAGAAACGCTTTTATCATCTTTTTCTTGTTGATAAACCTTAATATCTTCAAGCAAGTAATTAAATTCGCGATTATCTTTAATGCGTTGCTTATGTAATGAGTTTAAATAATCAATATCGGTACTTAAATCACCTAATTTACGATATTTTGCTTGACGAATTTGATCCCAAGGTAGTGCATTTTCTTCCTTACTTTCTCCCCAATCATCAGGATCTACCGCCGTAGGAAAAGCAATATCAGGCAACACACCGCGGTGTTGTGTACTGCCACCATTAATACGGTAAAACTTAGCAATAGTATATTGAATACTACCAAGAGGATTTTCAAATAAGTCGTAAATACGCCCTAAAGGACGATGCTGCTGAACCGTACCTTTACCAAAAGTGTGCTCACCAATAATAATACCACGTCCATAATCTTGAATAGCGGCGGCAAATATCTCTGAAGCAGAAGCACTGTAGCGATCGACCATTACCGTTAACGGACCATCATAATAGACAATACCGTCACGATCACTATTAACCGAAATACGATTAGCACCATCTCTAATTTGTACTACAGGGCCTTTATCAATAAATAAGCCAGTTAACAGTGTTGCCTCAGTCAGAGAACCACCCCCATTGCCACGCAAATCAACAATAATACCTTCAACATGCTCTTTTTGCAGTTTGGCGATTTCTTTTTTTACATCGCTCGATAAATTATTATAAAAACTTGGAATAGTGATAACACCAAGCTTTCTTTCATGTTTTTTATCTGTTTTATCAATATAAACTTCTGATTTCGCCGCTCTGTCTTCTAGCTTTATTTTATCACGAATAATCGAAACAATTTTAATGCTGGCGTCATCATCTGATTCACTTGGCAATACCTGTAAACGAACTTTAGTGCCCTTAGGCCCTTTGATAAGATCAACTACATCATCTAAACGCCAACCGATAACATCAACAAATTCTTCATCATTTTGTGCAACCCCGACAATACGGTCATTAGGTTTTAATTCTTTAGACTTATCTGCAGGCCCACCCGAAACAACACTCATTATGGTGGTATAGTCATCTTCTGCTCTTAATACCGCACCAATACCTTCTAATGATAAATTCATATCCATTTGAAAGCGTTCAGCATTGCGAGGAGACAAATAAGAGGTATGGGGCTCTACCACACGAGCAAAACTATTCATTAACAATTGAAAAGCGTCTTCACTCTCACCTTGCGTTAAACGTTTAATCGCATAATGATAGCGTTTAGTCAGAATTTCTTTTACCTTCGGCCATTCTTTACCTGTTAACGTTAAATTTAGCGCATCATATTTCACTTTTTGACGCCATAACTCATTTAATTCTGCTTCACTTTTTGGCCATGGTGCTTTTTCGCGATCAAAGTTATAACTTTCATCAAGTGAGAAATCAAAAGGCTTATCAAGCAAGGTCATTGCATATTGATAACGTTCTAAACGACGCTGCATGTTTAAATTATAAATTTCAAAAGGAACCTCTAATTTACCGCGCGCAATAAAGTTATCAAAGTCGTCACGATATTTGGCAAAGTTTTCAATATCACTGGCAAGAAAAATATTACGAGAATAGTCTAATTGTTTGATATAACGATCAAATAT
Organism: Alteromonadaceae bacterium; assembly: GCA_015487235.1. Lineage (GTDB taxonomy): Bacteria > Pseudomonadota > Gammaproteobacteria > Enterobacterales > Alteromonadaceae. The sequence continues at coordinate 9,471 of WFQC01000162.1, read as the reverse complement.
CTGCTCTGATAAGGCATCATCTATTTTGACAGGCTTATAATGAGCGCGAGTAAATTGCGCAACAATACGCTTACTGGCTGTTTTATGTTGGCTTTGTGCATGAAGTTTTGGTACTTCAGCGTTTTGATCAAAATTTGGTGCTGTTTCAGCGAAAAGAAAAACACTTGTCAAAGACAAGGATACGGCAAGTGCGATACACCCAATTTTTTGCATGCCTATTACTCCATATAAATATTTAGTTCTTAAATAATGACAATGTTCAGCGCAATTAAACGAGTTGAAAATAGGCATAGGTAGTAGTGCTTAACTACTACCTAGTCGAAATGCTTACTTTTTATCAGTTTTACTCTCTATATACAAATTAGCGAGTTGTGTTTTTACGACCATCCCTGATGATAACTGTACGCTGACATCATTGCCAATCACTTCTTCAACAATAGCATCCATTGGTGAATTACCAAATTGAACTTTTACCTTTTGACCCACTTTTACTGATGATTGTTCAATTTTTTCCAATTTAATACTTGTTTTTTTCACCGCCGACTTTGTTGATTTTACTGCATTAAACTTAGCTTTATGTTTTTTATCAGCAGATTTTTTTGGCGCTTCCTTATGCTCTGCATTATCTGACCCTTTTGGCGCCGATTTAGTTCCTTGCTGAGTCTGATTCTTTTTATGCGGATGCTTTTGTGCAAATTTTTCTTGGCTTTCTTTTAGTGTTTTACTGGCATAATCAGCTTGTTCTTGATCGATCTCTGCCACTTCTTCACCTTGTAAATTAACACGCTTAGCACCCACTTTAATTGATTTTAAATAACGCCAACTACTTGTATAGTGACGCAATGCCTGACGTAAACGCGTTTTACTTACATTTTCATCGTTAGCTAATTGTTCAGCTAATTCTTGAAAAATACCAATTTTAAGTGGCTTAGCAGCACCTTTAAGGGTAAAGCACGCTGGAAATTTTTCCGCGAGATAAGCAATTAACGCTTTGCTTGAATTGGGTTTACTGCTATTAGGTTTTGTTTCCATATATATTTACAACTTTACAAAATGTTATTTAATAATCTTCAAGATACTGTTCGCGGTTTTGCAAAACATGCTGACACCAGTCTAATATCTCATCTATTTCTAATTCAGGCAATTCTGTTTGCCCTATCCAGTGATGCCAAACCATTGTTAACAATCGTTCAAGCACCTCAGTTTCAATATCTTCTTCTGCCATATCGTAGAGCGTATGTAAAATATCATTAAAACGCTCGGCAACAAGTTCTTCTTCACCATCCCAGTCGCCAACGACAGCAGCCGAAACAATGTAATCTCTTACATCAACAAATTCTTTCATTATATCGTGCCATCCAAAACAACTAAAGTTTGTTCTAGTAATTTTACAATAGCTTCTAAGCCTTGTTGATCTTCTTCATCAAAACGATCAAATTCAACCGAATCGATGTCTAATACAGCAATCACTTTACCTTGTTTGCGTACTGGTATTACAATTTCAGCATTACTTGCTGCGTCACACGCAATGTGTCCACTAAATTGGTGAACGTCTCCAATTCGTTGCGTTGTATTGGTTAACGCCGCCGTACCACAAACACCTTTTCCCATAGGAATACGAATACAAGCAACATTACCTTGAAACGGTCCTAATACCAATTCATTTTCAACAACACGGTAGAAACCAGCCCAATTTACTGCGGTTAACTGCTGAAATAACAATGCACTAATATTAGCCATATTGGCAATCAAATCTGTTTCGTTAGCAATAATAGCGCGTATTTGCGCATTAAGTTGTGCGTAAAATTCTGCTTTTTTCATGATAACTGCGATCAGCTTTACTCGTTACTACTTGAAAAGCGCATAACATACCTTGATTAAGCGAGAAATTAAAGCATTATTGGATGGTATAACAAAAGATTAAGATAATTTGTGAGACTTACGTGTAATTAGCCTTAAAAATCAGCTTATATTACACGGTAAATCTGTTGATATTTAGAGGAGGTTAATTATAACCTTAACTCGGTTTAAGACATAATAACGCATTGAATTTAAAATAAAAAACAAACCATCACACTCTCTAGTTTGATAGTTTTGTTTAATTTAAGGCAAATTTACACGTCAATAGCCAGTCTATTGCAAGTGAATTTAACGCAAAAGTAAGGAAAAATAGCTACTAGAGAGGTATTTATTAAGCCGAGCTCAGGTTAATTAATTCGGTAGGTAATAATCACTTCAGCACTAATTTCTTGAGTACTGACCTGTGAAGAATGATAAGACTGGCTGCGAAGGCTGGTCATTCTTACACGTTCTATCGGTGCATTATACGAATTCTCTTTCAAATAGCGCACTTTACCTAAAGTAACACCTGCTTGAGCCGCTAATTTTAATGCTTTTTGATGCGCAACTTGTACCGCTTGAGCTAAGGCTTTTTGATAATGTTTACTTGGCTCGGCTATTGACATTGATAAAGGCGAAATTTTTGTCACGCCTATTTTTACAAGCTGTTCGAGCAAACGATCATAATCATCTATGCGGGTTAATTTAATATTGATATAACGTGTCACTTCAAAGGCCGCAATTTTCATACTATTTTTTTCAGTTTCTTGCTTTAGGTAAGCACGCCCTTTTTTGTCGTTGGCAAATTTCTCTTGTGCATCAAGCCCCAATAATTTAATTGAACCTTTGTTATAGATAGGACGAAGGTTTATTTGTGCCGTTTGAATATTGTCTGTAGAAATACCCAATTTTTTAATTGCACGTATAACCTGATCTGTTTTTTGATCAACGAGCGCTTTAATTTTACTCGCACTTTTACCTCGTTTTTCAATAGAAAAAGATAAAGAATAAACATCAGGAACAACTGATACCGATGCTTTGCCTGATACTTCAATACCTTGAGGTTGAAGGTTTTGGGCAAACGTTGTAGCGGTAACGAAATTAAAAATTAATAATGCAGTGATAACGACATTTTTCATAAGTCTTCCTTGTAATGTATTGTCAATCTGTTCAATTAATAAACTAAGATTATTAAACACTGTTTAGAGACAGGAAGAAACAAGCTTTTTGTAAAAAGCTGTAAAAGAAACCGTTTTACAGCTTTTTACACGGAAGAATTATGCTAAGGCATCACTAGGAACTCTTACCCTGCCTTCCATTAAAATACGAGCACTGCGGCTCATGATCGCTTTATCAACTATCCACTGACTATTATTAAAACTGGCTTTTGCACCAACTTTTAACGTACCGGAAGGATGACCAAAGCGCACCGTGTCACGAGCGCCACCACCTGCTGCTAAATTCACTAAGGTATTTGGAATAGCTGCGGCCGCACCAATGGCTACGGCTGCGGTTCCCATCATCGCATGGTGCAACTTACCCATTGACAATGCACGAATGTTTATATCAATATCTGCGCTCGTAATTTTTTTACCGCTTGAGGCAATATAAGCTTTCGCTGGCGCAACAATCGCTATTTTAGGGGTGTGTTGACGCGTAGCAGCTTGTTCAATATTATCTATTAGCCCCATTTTTACTGCACCATACGCACGAATAGTTTCAAACATTGCTAACGCTTTTTCATCATTATTAATATCATCTTGTAGCTCAGTACCTTGATAGCCAAGATCTTCTGCGTTAACAAAAATGGTCGGAATACCTGCATTGATCATCGTTGCTTTTAAAGTGCTACTTGCAACAATATCGCTCGGCAAGGCTAACTCATCAACTAAATTTCCCGTAGGAAAAATTGCCCCTTTTGCTGCAGGGTCTACAAATTCAACTTTAATTTCAGCGGCAGGAAAAGTGACGCCATCAAGCTCAAAATCACCTGTTTCTTGTACTTGCCCGTTAGTCATGGGAATGTGCGCAATAATAGTTTTTTCTATGTTGGCCTGCCAAATACGTACCACAGCAATACCATTATCAGGCACTCGCGCTTTATCAACCAAACCACTATGAATAGCAAAAGCTCCCACTGCGGCGGATAAATTACCACAATTACCACTCCAATCGACAAATGCCTTATCAATAGCAACTTGACCAAATAAATAGTCAACATCGTGATCGGCCTTGCTACTTTTTGACAAAATAACGGTTTTACTGGTGCTTGATGTTGCGCCGCCCATACCATCAGTATGTTTGGCATAGGGATCAGGGCTGCCAATAACGCGCAATAACAGGGCATCGCGCGCGGCTCCTGCTTGTTGTGCAGCTTGAGGTAAATCAGTTAAGTTGAAAAATACACCTTTACTGGTGCCACCACGCATATAAGTGGCGGGAATTTTTAGTTGTGGTAGATGAGCCATATTATTGCTCTCCTTGGATAAATCATTACAAAAATGGCACTCAAACAAGTGCCATTTTTAACGTTAAAATCAATACTATTTAGCATAAAGAAGCGTTCATTTATCGACGCTTAACTATTAGACTGTAAAAAATCTTTCGCAAAACGCTGTAATATGCCACCAGCTTGATAAATCGAAAGTTCTTCCCCTGTATCTAAGCGACACTTAACAGGCACGTCAACTTGCTCACCATTTTTACGGTGGATCACTAACGTTAAATCAGCCAGTGGCGCAACTTCACCCTTAACATCATAGGTTTCACTCCCATCAATTTGATAAGTTTTACGGTTTTCACCTGCTTTAAACTCAAGCGGTAAAACGCCCATACCTACCAAGTTAGTACGATGTATACGCTCAAAACCTTCGGCAACAATCGCTTCAACGCCAGCTAAACGAACACCTTTAGCTGCCCAATCACGTGATGAGCCTTGGCCATAATCAGCTCCTGCGATAATAATAAGCGGTTGTTTACGCTGCATATAAGTTTCGATTGCTTCCCACATGCGGCTCACTTTACCATCAGGTTCAATACGCGTTAATGAACCTTGAATAATATTACCTTGCTCATCTGTTACCATTTCATTTAAAAGTTTAGGATTAGCAAAAGTCGCCCGTTGTGCGGTTAAATGATCACCGCGATGGGTTGCATACGAGTTAAAGTCTTCTTCAGGCAAACCCATTTTTGCTAAATACTCACCCGCGGCACTGTCTAACATAATCGCATTTGAAGGTGAAAGGTGATCGGTGGTGATATTGTCACCTAAAACAGCCAATGGACGCATGCCTTTTAGACTGCGTTCACCCGCTAAAGCTCCTTCCCAATAAGGAGGACGACGAATATAAGTACTTTTTTCTCGCCAGTTATACAGAGGGCTTACTTGCTTTTTATCTTGCTGTCTAATATCAAACATAGGTTGATAAACCTTGTTGAAATGCTCAGGCTTAACGCTTTTTGCAATAATCGCATCTATTTCTTCATCACTTGGCCACAGATCTTTTAAGCGTATTTCATTACCTTCGTTATCAATACCAAGCACATCTTTTTCAATATCAAAACGAATTGTACCTGCAATAGCATAAGCAACCACTAAAGCGGGTGAAGCTAAAAAGGCTTCTTTTGCATATGGATGAATACGCCCGTCAAAATTGCGATTACCAGAAAGCACCGCTGTTGCATAAAGATCACGCTCAATAATTTCTTGTTGAATTTTAGGATCTAGTGCGCCACTCATGCCATTACACGTTGTACAAGCAAAAGCTACAATACCAAAACCGAGCTGCTCTAATTCTGACAATAATTGTGCTTCTTCTAAATAAAGTTTTACGGCTTTAGAACCTGGTGCTAGAGATGTTTTCACCCAAGGTTTGCGCGTCAGGCCTTTGGCATTGGCATTGCGAGCCAATAAACCAGCAGCAATGACGTTACGTGGGTTAGAGGTATTTGTACAACTGGTAATTGCCGCAATAATACAAGCACCGTCAGGCATTAAACCTGACTCAGCATACGTTTTCTCATCAACTTTTGCGCTAATTCCACGATTAGCCAATTCAGTCGTTGGTACACGATTATGCGGATTAGAAGGGCCTGCAATATTACGCACCACGGCTGATAAATCAAATTGTAGCACGCGTTCATACTGAGCATTTTTCAAACTATCTGCCCATAAGCCTACTGTTTTGGCATAGGTTTCAACCAGCTTAACCTGTTCGTCATCACGACCGGTGAGTTTTAAATAATCAATGGTTTGTTGATCAATATAAAAAAGGGCAGCCGTTGCGCCAAATTCTGGTGTCATATTAGAAATAGTGGCTCTATCGCCTAAAGTTAGATGAGCAACACCATCACCAAAAAACTCTAAATAACTTGAAACAACGCGCTCTTTGCGTAAGTATTCTGTTAACTCTAAAACAATATCAGTTGCGGTAATACCTGCTTGAGGTTTACCTATTAACTCAACTCCTACAATGTCTGGTAAGCGCATATAAGAAGCACGGCCAAGCATAACACTTTCAGCTTCTAACCCACCAACGCCAATAGCAATAACACCTAAAGCGTCAACATGAGGAGTATGACTGTCGGTGCCAACCAGTGTATCAGGAAAAGCAACACCATCGCGGGCATGTACTACAGGCGACATTTTCTCTAAATTGATTTGATGCATAATACCGTTACCGGGTTGGATAACGTCTATATTTTCAAAAGCATCTTTGGTCCAATTAATAAAATGAAACCTGTCTTCATTGCGTCTGTCTTCAATGGCGCGGTTTTTTTCAAAAGCATCTTTTTCAAAACCGGCATGCTCCACTGCTAATGAATGATCTACAATAAGTTGAGTAGGCACCACAGGGTTTACTTTTGCAGGATCGCCACCTTGCTCAGCAATAGCATCACGTAGCCCTGCCAAATCAACTAAGGCGGTTTGCCCTAAAATATCATGACAAACAACTCGTGCAGGGAACCAAGGAAAATCAAGTTCACGTTTACCTTCAATAATTTGTTTTAATGAGTCTGTTAACTGTTCTTTAGGGCAACGACGCACTAAGTTTTCAGCAAGTACTCTTGCACTATAAGGTAATTTTTCATAAGCTCCTGCTTGAATTTCTTCAACAGCAGCTCGGGTATCAAAATAATCTAGCTGAGTACCCGCTAGCGGTTTGCGGTATGCATAATTCATAATATTGTCCGTTTAGAAGTCAGTTAGCCGCAATCAGGCAACACTATGTTGATCGACTGATTGCTTATTATAAGGAGCTAACTCGTGCTACTAATTTTTATCTCTCACTCATTGGTGGTACTTTTCTTGGTGCTTCGCCAACATAATCGGCACTAGGGCGAATAATACGGTTATTAGCACGTTGTTCCATAACATGAGCCGCCCAACCCGTTACCCGTGAACAAACAAAGATTGGTGTAAATAGTTTGGTGGGAATACCCATAAAGTGATAGGCACTAGCATGGAAAAAATCAGCATTACAGAATAATTTTTTGGTGTCCCACATGTATTCTTCACAAGCTACTGAAATATCATATAAAGAGGTATCACCAAATTCTTTTGCTAATTTTTCTGACCATGCTTTAATGATCACGTTACGTGGGTCTGACTCACGATAGATAGCGTGACCAAAGCCCATAATTTTTTCTTTACGCGCAAGCATATCAGCCATTTGTGCTTTTGCATCTTCTGGTGACTTAAATTTTTGGATCATATCCATCGCTGCTTCATTGGCACCGCCATGTAAAGGACCACGTAACGTACCAATAGCGCCAGTAATACATGAAAACATATCAGATAAGGTAGACGCACACACACGAGCCGTAAAGGTAGAGGCATTAAATTCATGCTCAGCATACAATATAAGTGAAACATCCATCACACGACGATGTTGATCAGAAGGTGTTGTGCCATTTAATAATTTTAAAAAGTGCCCACCTAGCGAGTCTTCATCAGTTACACAATCGATTTCTACACCATCATGTGAATAGTTATACCAATAACAAACAATCGCAGGAAAAGCTGCAAGCAAGCGATTAGCCGCATTAAGTTGCTGTGAAAAATCTTCTTCTGGCTCTAAGTTACCTAAAAAAGAACATCCTGTACGCATAACATCCATTGGGTGAGCACTTGCAGGAATGCGCTGTAATACTTCTTTTAATGCTTGTGGTAAATCACGCATGGTCATCAATTGTGCTTTATAAGCTGCTAATTGCTCAGCGTTAGGTAATTCTCCGTTAAATAATAGGTAAGCCACTTCTTCAAAGGTGGCATTTTCAGCCAAATCTGAAATATCATAACCACAATAAGTTAAACCACTACCTGATTTTCCTACGGTACATAATTTGGTTTCACCTGCACTTTGGCCACGTAAACCTGCACCACCTAATTTTTTATCAACCATTGCTCTGTCCTCATATTTTTATATTGCTCATAACATTCGCATTATACGGAATGTTGAGTTTGATATTTTTAGATCCTGATCTTCATCAGGATAACGATAACTGAATTTACTTCAGTATCTTATTATTTGTTTTTACCTTCAGAAAATAGTGCATCAAGCTTTTGCTCATAGTCGTGGTAACCAAGATAATCATATAATTCCATGCGTGTTTGCATATTATCAATCACTGCTTTTTGATCGCCATCTTTCAATAAGGTTTTATAAACTAACTCTGCAGCTTTATTCATTGCTCTAAAAGCAGAAAGCGGATAAAGCACCATATCAACGCCCCATTGCGCTAGTTGATCCTTATTCCATAACTCGGTTTGTCCAAATTCAGTAATATTGGCCAAAATGGGTACATTTAAGGCTTTTGAAAAAGCACGATAATGTTCTTCTGTTTTCACCGCTTCTGCAAAAATACCGTCGGCTCCCGCTTCAACATAAGCATTAGCTCTTTCAAGAGCGGCTTCTAAGCCTTCTTGAGCAAAAGCATCGGTACGCGCCATAATAAAAAAGTCTTTGTCGGTGCGTGCATCAACCGCAGCTTTAATACGATCAACCATTTCTTCTTTTGAAACTATGGCTTTATTAGGACGGTGACCACAGCGTTTTTGTGCGACTTGATCTTCAATATGTACCGCCGCTGCGCCCGCTTTTTCCATATCACGAATCGTTTTTGCAATATTAAAAGCACCACCCCAACCTGTATCAATATCCACTAATAAAGGTAAGCTTGATGCAGCAGTAATACGCTGAACATCGGCAAGTACATCATTAAGTGATGTCATGCCTAAATCGGGTAAACCGTAAGAAGCATTAGCAACACCACCACCTGATAAATAAATAGCTTGATGGCCGAGTTGTTCAGCCATCATTGCACAATAGGCGTTAATAGTACCGACTATTTGCAAAGGCTTATTGTTTTTAAGTGCTTGGCGAAATTTAGCGCCAGGCGTTAACGCGTTAGACATCTGAGGTCTCCTTTAATAGTATAAAGTTAGAGCAATTATGGTTGTTGCTCTGCAATTTTTCGTTCAATGTTCTTACGTGATGCAGCAATATGTCGGCGCATTAATATTTCAGCCAATTCACCATCTCGATCAGCAATAGCTTGAATAATATGTGAATGTTCATCAAATGCGCGCGTTGCTCGCGGACTATTCATACCAAATTGACAACGGTACAT
>WFQC01000161.1 GCA_015487235.1 Alteromonadaceae bacterium | reverse complement strand
TTATATAAAGTTCTTCACCTTCAGAAATATCAGACATGCTTATTATTTTTAATCTCTTGATAAAGAAAAGCGAGGCTATTATCACAATAACCTTTTGCTAAAGCATAGAGTTCATTAGGCATAATGTCTAGCGCACTTGTTTAAATTTGCCAGCTACGGCAAACTATAGCCCATAAAATGAGAACAACCTATTTGAGATTTTTATGAGCAATAATGCCACACAAATTAAGCAAATTAGTCAAATGTTAGCAATGCAAGATGCCATGAATACGCGCGTAAGTGAAACATGGCGAGAAAATAACTATGAATGGTATCGTGCTATTTGGGTAGAATGTGCCGAAATGTTAGATCACTACGGGTGGAAATGGTGGAAACATCAAACAGCCGATGTGGCTCAAGTGCAATTAGAGCTTGTTGATATTTTTCATTTTGGTTTAAGCTTACGCTTAATGACAGGTGAAAATATCGCCCAAATCGCCCAAAAACTTGCTAGCGAATTATCGCAAAACACACAAGAAAAAGACTTTAAAACAGCACTCGAGAATTTAGCTTCGGCTGCTGTTACTCACAAACAATTCAACGGACAAGCGTTTGCAGACTGTATGTTGTTAATGGCAATGGATTTAGATGAGCTCTTTCGCCAATATGTAGGTAAAAATACCTTGAACTTTTTCCGCCAAGATCATGGTTATCAAGAAGGTTCATACGTTAAAGTATGGCATGGCAAAGAAGACAACGAAGTACTTGCCGACGTAGTAAAACAACTTGATACTACTGCCGATAATTTTCAACAAACTTTATATCAAATCCTTAAAGAACATTACCCTGCTTAAATTCAAATAACTTGTAGGTGATATCAAATTATTACATCACCTACACTTTACTAACCATGGCTAATTGCGCAAAGCGCCAACTTGCCTTTCAACATTTTCAACAAGTCGTTACGTGTTAGCGTACCAACTAATTGATTGTTCTCAACCACAGGGTAAACATCAATAACCTTGTCTAAAACACGAATAGCGACATCGCCAAGGCCCTCATTTGGGCTAAGTGTTGGTATTGACTCACTCATAATATCATTAACAATAATAGGCTTATCACAATAGTAACTACTTGCTAATAAAGCTTTATGGCAATCATAGCCTGATACAAAACCTACCACCTCATTTTGCTCGTTAACAACAGGCAAGCCTGAAACCCTTGCCTCTACTAATTTGTCTAACACCTCTGATAATTGCGTTTTACATTTTATCGTTAGTGGCTTCGTTTGCATTAGTGATTTTACTTTAATATCTGTCATGTGCTTTCTCCTCTTTAGGCTTCTAATACTACAAGCCTCAAGCTAATAGATAAAATTGATTATATCTACCAATTCAATAGTAAATACCTATTAAACTATCATGATAATAATTCTAAACATGGCACAAACTCTGCTTATATCTAGTGTGCACAAATCAATTCGTTTTAATTCATCTAAACCGTCAAAATTTTGAACTGCTGGAGAGCACTATGGAATTTATTTTATTTATGATGATCGCTTTGGTCGTTATTGTTGCTTTAATGGCAACACGTTTGATCGATACAAGCTATCCTTTTCCATTTGATCGTAAGACCACAGTATTTACTCATGCAGAAAAAAACTTTCACCAGTTGCTTGAGCAAGCTGTCGGTAATAAATACCGTATTGTAAATCGCGTAAAATTGGCTGATATTGTGACTATTCGCAAAGGAGTATCAAAAAAAGCCGCTCAAAAAGCCTTATTTAATGCGAAAAATAAATACTTAGATTTTGCTATTTGTGATAAAGAAACTATGGAATTAGCGGGTGTAATTGATTTGGTTGATACGCAAGGTAAAGGTTACAAAATAAAAAAAGACTGGTTTGTTAGTGGTGCCTTAGAAGCGGCGGCTATTCCTCATGTGCGGATAAAAGTAAAGGGTAACTATACCTTAGATGAAATAAAAGCTTGCCTTAACAAGCGTATACTAGATAAAAATACCGCAAGCCCTAAAGTTAAAGGTAAAGTTATTCCTGCACCTTTAGTAAAAGCTCGTCCGACTCGTCCAAGAAGTACTGGAGTAGTTACAACCAGTGCAGCTAACGGTATAAACCAAATAGCGCCACCTTCAAGTACCGTATTAACGCACTAACCCTATTCAAGTATGCATCAATGCTCAGTTTTTAACCCTATAGAAAGGCGCTATCACTGTTAACGCCTTTCTGTTGTTAATCATTATCGTAATAGCATTAGCCGCATAAAACTGAAAGCAAATTAACCCTCTCATTTATCACAAGATTATCTGTATATTTCACGCTATAATTAAACGCTGTATCGGTATTAATAAACCTATACCCATGATACTTCAAGATGCGAGCTTCAGGATGCCTGAGCGATTCATGGTCAAGGCGCATCTTTTTATTAATGGTGTTCCCTTAAAAATAGATGCAACGAAGAACATGATTTGCTCAGGTATCCCCGTAAGGGCTG
>WFQC01000160.1 GCA_015487235.1 Alteromonadaceae bacterium | reverse complement strand
CCCACATAAGGCTAATCGGCCGTCAACTAAGGCTTTATGGGTTTTAGCATCAAGCATGAGTTTTTTGATTTTACTGCCAAAGGTGTAGTTGTAAACTGTATCACCATCAACCTCTTTTAATTGATGATGGTTTAATATTTGTTGAATACGCAACTGTTGCTCTTTTGCCGCTAACTGACGTTTCTTTTCTTCATTTAGTGCCATATCTTTAGCAAGCTTATCAGCTTTTGCTTTGGCTAAGTCTTGTTTAACTTTTTCTTGTAAACTTACATCAACTGCGGCACCACTACGTTTTTGTTTGTTTTTTCTACGCTTTTCAGCATTAGCTTGTCGAGCTTTTTGCTTAGTGGTTAAGCCTGCTTTTAATAATTGTTCTTGTAACGATGCCATATAACCTCTGCAATTTATCTGCTGGTACCTAAATTTAAATAGAAACAAATTGTACTAAAATTTTAGTCTCGCGTTAACCAAAGCCAACTTTTTATTAGACTATTTTGCTAATTGATTAAATTTTAAGGTAAAGTAAATCATCATCAGTTTTTAGTTAAAGATAATGAAAGTTATAAAGTATTTTTTTATCGGCTTTTTCTTAATTTTAGTGTTAATTCTTGCCAGTGGCGCTACTTGGGTATATAGCCAAATTGATAGCTCTTTACCTATTTTAGAAGGTAAAGAGACATTATGGGGGTTAAATTACACCACCTTTGTTGAACGCGACCAACAAGGCATTGTTACCATCAAAGCGAAAAGTCGTACCGATCTAGCTCTAGCAACAGGATTTATACACGCCCAAGAGCGTTTTTTTCAAATGGATTTATTACGCCGAAATTCAGCGGGCGAATTGTCGAGTTTATTTGGCAAAGCCGCGTTAAATTATGATAAAAAAATTCGCCGCCATCGTTTTAGAGAGCGTGCCCGAAAAATTATTCAGCAGTTACCTCCTGCGGAACTAGCACTATTAAAATCGTACACGTTAGGCGTTAATCAAGGGATAAAATCCTTAAAAGCGCCCCCTTTTGAGTACCTTTTACTCAACCAAGATCCGGTTGAGTGGCGAGAAGAAGACAGCGTACTCGTAGTGTTTAGCATGTATATAGATTTACAACATGACGATGGTAAACGTGAACGTACTTTAGCGTTATTGCATTCGGTATTAAGTAAAGAAGCCTATGAATTTCTTAACCCTAAAGGTAGCCGCTGGGATGCTGCAATAGATGGTAGTCAATATTCACCTTCACCCATGCCAAGTCAGGTGTGGTCTTCTGCAACCATTGCTGCACAAACGCCTATATTTTCTGAACAAGAAGGTCACAGTATTCAAGATGAATATTTACCGGGCTCCAATAATTGGGCTATTTCAGCAACATTAAGTACAACAAACAGTGCCATTGTTGCTAACGACATGCATTTAGGTTTACGAGTACCAAATACTTGGTTTCGAGCGTCTTTTGAATACCCTGTAGATAGTGAAATCATCAAGGTAACCGGTGTAACACTGCCTGGCACGCCCAATATAGTTGTCGGTAGTAATGGTAATATTGCTTGGGGGTTTACTAACAGTTACGGCGATTGGAGTGACATAATAACCCTAGAATTAAGCGCCGATAAACAACAGTATCTCACCCCCGATGGCTATAAAAACTTTAGCTATCATAGGCAGGTTATTGCCATTAAAGATCAACCTTCAGTAGGCATTGAAATACAAGAAACTATTTGGGGCCCCGTTATTGGCAGTAATCATTTAGGTGAATTACTAGTATATCGCTGGGTTGCACATGATAGTAATGCAGTTAATTTTGCTCACACTTACCTTGAACAAGCGCAGAATGTTGATGAAGCTTTTCAAATTGCCGCACGCTCGGGTATTCCTGCACAAAATATGCTCATTGCCGATAAAAGCGGCAATATAGGTTGGACAATTATGGGGCCTATACCGCGTAAAAAAGGCAAGGTAGGTGAACTTCCTCAATCTTGGGCAAGCGGTGAAAATGCTTGGTTAGGCTATTTAACCGCACCAGAATATCCGCACATTAAAAATCCACAACATCAACGTTTATGGACAGCAAACAGCCGTGTGGTTGGTGGCGATATGTATGAAAAAATAGGTAATGGTGGTTATGCTTTAGGTGCAAGAGCGCAGCAAATTCGCGATAACTTATTGGCCAAAAACAAGTTTAATGAGCAAGATTTATTAACAATCGCACTTGATGATCAGGCTTTGTTTTTAAAACGCTGGCAGCAATTTTTACTCACTCAAGTACTAACCGATAAGGCCATTAAAAATAACCCCTTATTTACCCAAGCCAAAACACTATTACTTGCTCAACAACCACTTAAAGCCAGCATTGATTCAGTTGCCTATCGTTTAGTGAAAAACTTTCGCTTAAATGTACGCGATAGTATTTTTAGCCAATTAAATACAAGTCTAAAAAATTTAGATAAACACTACCAGTTTTCAGCAATACGCCATCAAATTGAAACGCCTTTATGGCAACTAGTAAGCCAACAGCCTGATAATTTTTTATTGCGCCCAGAAGCAAGTTGGCAGGCATTATTTGAAAAAGCCTTGACCAAAACCTTAACTAAAATGAGTGACAATCAACCTTTAAATGAAGCAACTTGGGGGCAAGCGAATATCAGTAAAATAGAGCACCCTTTAAGTAAGGCTATCCCTTTTATTGGTCACTGGCTTAATATGCCTGCTGTTCCTCTTGCGGGCGATACTTATATGCCTCGGGTACAAGGACAACGCTTTGGTGCATCTGAACGCATGGTAGTTTCTCCCGGCCATGAAGAAACAGGCATTTTTCATATGCCAACCAGTCAAGCTAGCCATCCTTGGAGCCCGTATTACCGAAGTGGCCACAGCGATTGGCTTACAGGAAAACCCTCGGCATTTTTACCGGGAAAAACTCAATATACTTTAACTCTACTTAGCTATTAATGATTACTAACTTATAGGATATTCAATGACCATACTTATTCTTTGCTTATTTATCGCCCTACTTTTGCCTTATATGGCTAAGTTACCACTCGCTTATGCCATGCACCAACAGGGTGGATATGATAATAACCATCCTAGAGCACAGCAAGCACAACTAACAGGGTTTGGTGCCCGAGCCTTAGCTGCACATCAGAACAGCTTTGAAGCCATCATTATTTTTGCGCCTGCGCTCTTGTTAGCCATTGCGACACAAAATACGGGAGAATTTATTCAACTATTGGCGGTAATACATGTTATTGCCCGTGTACTTTATAATATTTTATATTTAATAAATTGGGGAACGCTGCGTTCTTTAGTGTGGTTTGTCGCCCTTTTTTGCTCCTTTACCATCATTTGGCAATCGTTCGTGCTTAACCTTTAAAGGTTAATCAACCGCTTTTGATAATTAGTTGCACAATGATGAAATAAAATATTGACTCCTTGCCGTAAAGACGGCTAAAGTAAAGTCATGAAAAACACACTAACAAAGATCCTCTTTATATGCTTTATTAACTCAACCTTGAGGTAGAGGGTTCGTGCTTGAATAAAAAATTAAAGACGATAACCAAAACCTCCAAACGGAGGTTTTTTTTTGCCAGCCGTTTTCGAGGAGTAAATTGTGACTGATGCGTTAAACCTAGATAAAATACGAGAGCAAATAACTGAAACTGATCAACAACTTTTAGCATTATTTGCTAAGCGTCGCGCGTTAACTCTCAATGTAGCTAAAAGTAAAGCTCATCAAATTAGGCCTGTTCGTGATCAACAACGCGAGCAAGAGTTACTCATTCGTCTTATAAAACAAGGTAAAGCCCTTGGGCTTGACGCTCATTATGTTACCAGTGTTTTTCAAATTATTATTGAAGATTCAGTGCTTAATCAGCAAGCCTATTTACAACAATTAACCAACCCTAATTTGCAAATACCCGCTGTTAGTGTCGCCTTTTTAGGTGATAAAGGCTCGTATAGCTATTTAGCGAGTTACCGTTATTTCTCTCGACGTGCTGAAAAAATTATCGAGTCTGGCTGCCAAAGTTTTAGTGAAATAATGCAACTTGTTGAGTCTGGTCATGTTGACTATGGTGTATTACCTATTGAAAATACAAGCTCAGGCAGTATTAATGAAGTTTATGATCTGCTACAACACACCAACTTATCTATTGTAGGCGAAATCACACAACCTATTGAGCATTGCTTGCTTACCGCAGTCAATACAAACCTAGCACGTATTAAAACGATTTATGCGCATGGCCAACCTTTTACCCAATGCAGTAACTTCCTAGATAAACAAAAAAATATTCGTATTGAATATTGTGAAAGTACTGCTGATGCTATGGCCAAAGTTTATGAACTGCAAGATGAAACGGTAGCCGTTATTGGCAGTGAAGAAGGCGGACAACTTTATAATTTACATGCCTTAGAAAAATCTATTGCTAATCAAGATGAAAACCACAGCCGTTTTATTGTTGTTGCGCGTAAACCTATTGAGGTTGCAGAACAAATTCCAGCAAAAACCACTTTAATTCTATCAACTAAACAAACCGCAGGAGCCCTTGTAGAGTGCTTGTTAGTGCTAAAAGAAAAAGGGATCAATATGTGTAAATTAGAATCTCGCCCTATTCAAGGTCGTCCATGGGAAGAAATGTTTTATTTAGACGTAGAAGCAAATTTAAAAACCATTGCCATGCAAGATGCCCTGAGTGAACTAACCGCCATGACTAATTTTATCAAAGTATTAGGTTGTTATCCTATAGAGCATATTAGCCCAACAAATGTTCCCTTTAATGAACTATTAACCGATTAATACCTTAGGGCGTGTTGCCTAATAATTTAGAGTAAATTAAAGGCAGCTAATAAACTACGACCACTTAATAACAAGGTGACGAATAAAACGCCTATACCCAATATATTTTGTATTAGCGAGTTTTTATAATCACCTAGTTTTTTACTGTTCATCATTAACAGCAAAAATATCGTTACTACGGGTAATAAAATACCGTTAGCAACCTGTGCAAACCAAATAATATTAATAGGTTTATAGCCAGAGCTTGCCAACAATACGCCAAGAATTAAAATAGTTAACCATATAGCCTTAAAAGACTTACTGGTTAATTTCCCATTAGTATTTAATATACCTGACAAAGCAAAAGCCGCTGCTAAAGGCGCGGTTACCGCAGAAGAAATACCTGCAGCAAATAAGCCTAACGACATTAATATTTTGGCACTATCACCAAAAACAGGTGCCAAAGCGGGAGCTAAATCAGCGGCACTATTAATAGCGATCTGCTGACCAAAAAATGCAGTAGCTGCCGTTGACATAATAGCAATAGAGATCAACCCACCAAGGGGAATTGCCACATAAAGATCTTTTCGTGCTTCACTAAGCTGAGTCACTGAATGCCACTTTTCTTTGGCACTAGCGGCATGTAAAAATAAATTATAAGGCACAACAGTTGTACCGATCAGCGCAATAACGGTTAAGGTAGCTCCTGATGGAATACTTGGTAATAACATACCTGAAAACAAAGCAGCAAAATCAGGTTGCGTAACAATAAAGGTTAAAATAAAGGCCAGACTCATTAAAACCACAAGTACAATAAGTGCTTTTTCAATCACTTTATAACTACCAGTGATTAATAGTAAAAAAGCCGCAAAGCCAATTACCAGAGGAAAAACAACCTGCGCAACCGATGAGCTTATATCAGCTGAGGAAAACAAGCTGATTAAGCCTAAACTTGCTCCTGAAATATTTCCGCCTTGATAAGCTCCATTGCCAATCACAATAGCCACAATAACTAAGGCAATAACAGCCCACTTTATAAGAGGTTGGCTAATACTATGGCGAATATTTTCACCTAAGCCTTGCTGTGTCACAATGCCTAAACGAGCACTCATTTCCTGCAAAATAATCGTTGCGATCACAGAAAAAACGAGTGCCCATGCTAAGGCAAAACCATAGTTAGCCCCTGCAAGGCTTGCGGTAATAACAGAGCCTGGGCCAATAAAAGCTGCGGTAACTAATACGGCGGGGCCAAACTTGGAAAATTTACTCATTATAGCTCATTATAGATAGTTACTATTATTGTTATATTTTTCCTAATCTACCATGAAAAGAAAAAAAACAATATAATATAGCAACCCGCTAAAAATTAGCGTCTTTTTACTTAGGACGTATTTATCTTTCGAGTTTGAATGTTGTTCAAAAACATACTCCAAAGATAAAAACGCCCTAATCTGGTTCATAATCTAAATTTGCTGCTAACCAGCGCTCTGCTTGTGGTAACGTAAAACCTTTACGAATGGCATAATCTTCAACCTGATCTTTGGCTATTTTGGCCACTGCAAAATATTTACAATCAGGATGAGCAAAATACCAACCACTTACCGCAGCACCGGGCCACATTGCATAACTAGAGGTTAGCTCCATGCCAATATTTTCTTCTACATTGAGTAGCTGCCAAAGTAGGCCTTTTTCAGTATGTTCAGGACAAGCAGGATAGCCCGGAGCAGGACGAATACCTTGATATTTTTCTCGAATTAAACTGTCATTATCTAAATTTTCGTCAGCGGCATAACCCCAATATTCTTTGCGTACACGTTCATGTAAATATTCAGCACTGGCTTCTGCTAAACGATCTGCAACCGCTTTTAGTAATATGCTGTTGTAAGTATCATTTTGTTGGTCATAATATTTCACTAAATCATCAACGCCAAAACCTGCCGATACGGCAAAAGCCCCGATATAATCAGCAATACCTGATTTTTCATCCGCCACATAATCAGCTAAACAACGATTAAACTGTCCTGCAGGCTTTTTACTTTGTTGCCGTAAATGATGTAATGTCATTAATTTGTTATCACGCTTATCATCAGTAAAAATAACAAGATCATCTTGTTGACGATAAGCAGGAAATAAACCAATCACCGCTTTAGCCGTTATTTTTTTATTGTTGATCACTTCATCTAACATGGCGTTGGCATCATTAAAAAGCTTTGTTGCTTCTTCACCAATAACTTCATGTTTTAAAATTAATGGATACTTACCTGATAGCTGCCAAGTAGTAAAAAATGGCGTCCAATCGATATAATTTCTCACCACATTTAGATCAAGTTCGTGTAAAACACTTACCCCTAATTTTTTAGGCTTTTGAGGCTTATAATGTTCAAAACTTAATGGAAAGGCATTTTTTCTCGCCTCTGTTAATGAAATCAACGTAGAACGAGGCCCTTTTTTATAATGACGTTCTCTTACTCGCTGGTACTCATCATCAAGCCTTTCAATAAAAGCAGGGCGTGTTTCATCTGAAAGTAAATTACTCACAACCGATACCGCACGAGAGGCATTTGAAACGTAAACAACAGGGTGTTGATATTGGGGTGCAATTTTTACTGCGGTATGTGCTTTTGACGTGGTTGCGCCGCCAATTAATAACGGAATAGTAAAACCTTGACGCTGCATTTCTTTTGCAACATGCACCATTTCATCAAGTGATGGTGTAATAAGCCCTGAAAGCCCAATAATATCGACTTGTTCTTTTTTAGCAACACGTAAAATTTCTTCACATGACACCATAACCCCCAAGTCAATAATATCGTAGTTGTTACATTGTAAAACGACACCAACAATATTTTTGCCTATGTCATGTACATCACCTTTTACTGTGGCTAATAATACTTTGCCATTAGCACTTACTGCGGTTTTTTCAGCTTCAATAAAAGGGTTTAAATATGCTACCGCCTGTTTCATAACTCGCGCAGACTTTACCACTTGTG